>JBOGJW010000285.1:0-3817 GCA_050745245.1 Terriglobia bacterium
GCAGCCGCAACCGGCTTTTGTACCTGGCTCGACAGGAGGGCAAAATTATCGCCGGAACGATTATCCGCTGGCATCCCGGCGGCATGGTCGAATACGGACGCAACAACTCTCTGCCGGAATATCTGAACCTTAAGCCGAACGACCTGCTGCTGTGGAAGGCAATCGAGTGGGCCTGCGCGGAAGGCGTGAGCGTGTTCAGCCTGGGCGGGGCGGGTAATTTTCACCGCGAGTTCGGAGGAAAACTCGTCCCCATCTACCGCTACCGCCTCGACCGCACATTTTTGCGCCGCTATGACCGCCAGGAGGCTCTTGCCGCCGCCGGCAGCCGCGCCCTCCGCCGCCTCCCCGCACCGCTCGAGAAAAAAATCCGAGGGCTCATAACAGACAGTGGCAAGTGACAAGTGTCAGCCTCGCTCAATTCGCAAAGAAAGATGTTATTTTCGGAACGAAGCCTATTGATGATTGAAAACAAAGGACATTATAAATTGCTAATGATGGACAATACCGAGAAGCTCCCATGAAGGTTTACGACGCAATTGTCGTTGGCTCGGGCGCAAGCGGCGGCTGGGTGGCGAAAGAGCTCACCGAAGCCGGCGTCGGGGTGCTGATGATCGAGGCCGGCCCGCCCCGGATCCCCACCCGCGATTTCACTGAGCACGTCTGGCCTTACCAGGTGAAGTATCGCGGCTTTGGGGACCAGGAGGCGCTACTCAAAAATCAGCCTATCCAGCGCCTTTGCTACGCCTGTGACGAATACAGCCACCAGTTTTTTGTAAATGATTACGAGCACCCGTATACCTTCCCGCCCGACAAGCCGTTCATGTGGATTCGCGGGCGGCAGGTGGGCGGCAAAACGTTCTGCTGGGCGCGCGAGAGCTACCGTTACAGTGACAATGAATTTAAGGCCGCCAGCCGCGATGGCTTTGGCGAAGACTGGCCGTTCGATTACCGCGAGCTCGAGCCCTATTACGACAAAGTCGAGAGCTTCATCGGCGTGAGCGGCTCGCGCGAAGGCCTGCCGCAGATGCCCGACGGCCGTTTTCTTCCCCCCATGAACCTCTCCTGCGGGGGACTCTTCGCCAAGCGCGTGATCGAGGAAAAATTTGGCTGGCGCGTGATGCCCGACCGCGTGGCCAATCTCACGGTTCCTCACAACGGGCGCCCCGCGTGCCATTATTGCGACGAATGCCAGCGCGGCTGCTACACCGCTTCTTACTTCAACTCGCCCGCCGTCACACTGCCGGCGGCTTACCGCACCGGGCGATTCACGCTGCAAAGCGACGCGGTGGTGAGCCATCTCGTGATGAACGACGAGGGCAGGGCCGCGGGCGTGTACTACATCGATCGCACCACGCGTCATCATGCCGAGGCGCGCGCCCGCGCGGTGGTGCTGGCGGCCGGAGCGCTCGAATCCACGCGCATCCTGCTCAACTCGCGCTCGCGGCGGTTCCCCAGGGGCGTCGGCGGCTCGTCCGGCGTGCTCGGCCATTATCTGATGGACCACTTCACGATCCAAGGCGCGGGCGGCACGATCCCTTCCCTTGAAGCCTCGCGCCGCGAGCCGCGCGGAAATCCATGCGGCTACCTGGTCGCTAAGTACGTCAACATCGAAGGCGGCAAACACAACAAGAATTTTCTTCGCGGGTATCGTTTTTCCGGCGGCGCCGGGCAGGAGCTTTACGCGCAGGGCTTCTCCATTCCTGGGTTCGGCGCGGATTTCCGCCGCCGCGTACGCGAGGAGATTCCGTACCGCTTCAGCATCATGGCGCAAGGCGAGTGCCTGCCGCGCTACGAAAACTACATCGAGCTCGATCCCGAGGTGAAGGACGCCTGGGGCATTCCGGTGCTGCACATCAGCGCCAGCCACAGCGAAAATGAGTTCGCCATGGCGCGGGCGATGCGCGAGGACATCGCGGCCGTGCTCGACGCGATGACGCTTGAGGATGTTCGTCCGCCGCGCCAAGAGCTTAGCGTGTTTGGAAAGAACATTCACGAGTGCGGTACCGCGCGCATGGGAGATGATCCGGGAAAAAACGTGCTCGACCGCTTCAACCGCGTACACGACGCGGCGAACGTGGTGGTAGCCGACGGCGCCTGCTTCGTGACCCAGGGCTGCTACGAGCCGACGCTTACCATCATGGCCGTTGCCACGCGTGCGGCGGATCGCCTCGCGGAAGAGTTCCGGCGCGGAAATGTTTGAGGTTCGCTGATGAAGAGAGACGAGGAGAAGCCGAATCCGGCGCTGAACGTGGCTGAAACCACCGCGATTTCCCGCCGGAAGTGGCTGGCAACTGTGGGCGGCGCGGCGCTGGCGGCTGGCCTTCCCGGCGCTGCCGAAGCGCTGGCCGACAAGGCGCCTCGCGGACCGGCCGCGTAGAGGCAACTTTACGCCGCCATTTTTGGGGCTGGCTTTCAGCACTAAAGTCGCGTCCGGATGCGCCGTGCTACGGAAGAATTTTCGGCCCTGGCGGGATAAACCTGCCGTTACTCTGATTCATTTTGAAAATTCAATTTAAATACCGCTTGACTTGCGAGATAGCGGCAGGCGAGAATCACCACAGCCTGTGCCACATGCGGAGTTAGGTAAAACTTTTTAGGGAATGGGGTGATGAAGGCTTGGCTGAAGTTCGTCTCCAGGAAGGAGAGTCTCTCGAGAACGCCCTGCGGCGATTTAAGCGCAAAGTCCAGCAGGAAGACATTATCAAAGAGATCAAGAGGCACTCATACTATCTGAAACCCGGGGAAAAACGCCGCGTAAAAGAGGCGTTGGCGCGCAAGCGGGTTCGCAAGAAGGCGCGGCTCGAGAGAGATTAAAACGGGAGCAATGCTCTCTCGGTCTGCGGAATTCACATGGACCCCCGGTTCCCGTCCGGGGGTTCGTGGCGTGGATACCAAGGGGGACTCGAATGGAGTACAAGGACAAGGCTCTCACCTGCGTCGAATGCGGGAGTGAGTTTATCTTTTCCGCCGGAGAGCAGCTTTTTTACGCGGATAAGGGCTTCAAGAACGAGCCGAAGCGTTGCAGGGCCTGCAAGACGAAGCGCGGCCCAGGCTCCGCGGCGAGCCATCCGCCGCGTTCCGTCACAACAACCGTGTGCTCGCAGTGCGGCAAGGAGACCACGGTGCCCTTCAAGCTGACTCAGGGGCGCCCGGTGTATTGCCGGGAGTGCTTCCAGCAGCGCAAAGCCACAGCCGCAGCAGGTTGACTTGGTGATTGGGCTGTAGCAGCGCTCGGCGCCTGCCCCGCAGGGCGAGGAGCGCCGGAGTCCACCCACGCCGCCTGGGGGGATATCGGCGATCGCAGACTGCCGCTACAGTCTGGGTTACGCGCGGACGGCCTCGATGCGCCGGATCAGGTCGGTTTGCTCGGAGATATTCTCAGCGCCGATCGTGAAGGCGTCGAGCGCGCCATTCGTCAGCGCGAAATGAAGCGCCGTGTCCTGGCGCCGGCGCATATCACCCTGCCCGAGAATCTTCATCCCCACCACACCTTTCCCCTTGGCCCGCATCTCGCGCAGCACGGCGAGCACGGTGGGCGGGTTCGCATCCATATGCGAGCCGATGGGATTCATCCGGGCAAGATCCACCTCTACCCACGGCGAGGCGGCTGCCGCGCGCAAGGCTCCGATGGTGTGGCAGGAACATCCGTGGGTGCGAATCCAGCCCTTTTCCTTGGCTTCCGATAACACGTCCATGGTGCGGCGATAGCGCGTTGTCCAGTCGCTCGCCTGCATATCGTGCATCAGGAGGATGTCAATATAATCGGTGTCCAGCTCTTTGCGGAAGCGGTCGATATCCGCGCGCATGCCTCCCGGGT
>JBOGJW010000286.1:0-3252 GCA_050745245.1 Terriglobia bacterium
GTCTTGGTGCGTCCATAGACGCGATCTCATATGAGGCGCTGCGGCCGGTCCGCACCGCACTGCTGCGCAGGATTACCAGCGCGATTCAAGGCGGTATCAGCGGACCGGAAGCGCTCAACAAGATGCTGCGCGCGATGCGCCCGGAGGAGATCGGCCTGCCGGCAGGGTCAGGCGAGGAGGTAATGAGCCATTTTATCGCCAGCATCTTCACGAACGGCCAGGGCACACAAATTTTTGGCACTACCTTCGTGCAGTGGACCGCGCGCGAGCTCTGGCGGCGAGCTCAGCCGCTGACGATTTTGGCGCGTTTCACGCCGCGCCAGCGCCAGCGGCCCATGAACGAGCTGCTGTCCGGCCAGGATGCGCGCCCGCAGCCGGACCCGGCCGGTTCGCTGATCGACGCCGACATGGGCGCCTACCTGATGTGGATCGAGCAGCAGCGGCTTGCAGGAGCCCGGCAGGCGTCTTTCCTGG
Source organism: Terriglobia bacterium (assembly GCA_050745245.1). Lineage (GTDB taxonomy): Bacteria > Acidobacteriota > Terriglobia > UBA7540 > UBA7540 > RH2-MAG17b. Next base: position 475 of record JBOGJW010000286.1, read on the forward strand.
TGTGGTTCGAAGATCACAGCCAGGCGCTGGTTATCTCCCCCGATCTTCCTCGCAACACCGAATCCAGCAACCCAGGAAACATGCGCTGGCTGCTCCGCCAAGCCGGGCTGGTGTAGATTAGCGGATCACGAAGACTTGGCCGCCTCCAACTCGCGATGCCGCGCAAACCACACGTCGCGCAATCTAACCGGAGTGCGGCTTTGGCAGTTCCGCGGGTCAGGCGATGAATGGGCAAGGGAAGCCGGTGATCGCTCCCGGATGCACGAAGATTCTGGATGTTGGCTGCGGCGACGGCGGCGCGCTGGCGGAATCGAAAGTGCCGCGGGGAGCGCTGGTGATCGCCACCGACATCAGCTTGAGCGCGCTTAAGACTTGCCGCGAGAGGTTCCCCTCCTCTTTTTACGTATGCTCTTCGGCGGAGCGTCTGCCGTATCGCAGCGAGGCGTTCGATGCCTACCTGGCTCGCTCCTTCTGGCCTTACACCGACCTGCCGAAAACCACCCAGGAAGCCGCGCGCGTCCTCGCCCCGGGCGGGTACCTGTGGGTCTCGACGCGTACCGGCGCAGCCGCGTTACGCTGGCTAGCGGCGAACTGGGAAAAGCGCTACGCTCACGGCATCATATTTCAACTCTATGTGCTTTGGAACGGCTTGATGCTTCATCTGACTGGGAGGAATTTCAAATTCCCATTTCGCTGGCCGGGCACGAGCCGCTACGAGAGCTTTCACACGCCCCACGCAGTGCGACATCTCCTCCGGCGCGCCGGATTCGATGAAATTCGGATCACGAAGCGCCGCTTCATGGAAGTGACGGCCAGAAAGTCCCCTGCGTAAACGCCCAGTATTGCCTCTGTTTCGGGCGCATCAGTAGCCGCGGGTGTATCCCGTCATTGTAAATGGCGGCATAAAGGCGTCTCTACGCGACTCGGCGCAATATCGCGCTGTTGACAGATGCGATGTCCCAACGCGAAGCTAGTAACGTATGCATCATGCGGTCCGTATTGCGGTTTCCATCCGGGGGCTAGTTTCAATCGGATTTATTCTCTTCGTCGTGGCGAGCCAGATCTTCTGGCTGGCCACAATCCGCCGTTGGGCGCGGAAGTTCATCAAGGGCCGCACCGCCAGGCTGTGCTTTGACCTCGCGGGCGCCGGCTTATACGTCGCGTTGGCAACTTACGCATTTGTCGGGCTGCGTACCACGCCCAGCCCGACACGCCTGACGGCGAGCGCCGCGCTTCTTGAGGGGCCAATTCTTTGGTGGCTGTTCAGCTCGGTATTGGGCTTCGCGGTTTATCTTTTCGTCCGGGGTTGCGGCGCCGTCGCGCGCCTCGCCGCCCGGGCTTACCGCTCGGCGCGCAAAATGCCAGCCCGCGTTGCGCCGCACCAATCAGATACGCTCGCGACAGCGCCCAAGCACGGCGCGCCGCCGTCACCGGCGCGCCGCCAGTTTTTCCGAAAGGCGGCAACCATGCTTGGCGCGGTTCCATTCGTAGCGGGCGCCTACGGGGTTCTTTACGGCCGTCTGGACCTGGAGATTACCCGCCAGCGCATCGCGCTGCCGAACCTGCCGCGCGCATTCGACGGCTTCCGGATCGCCCAGCTTTCGGACTTGCACATCGGGCCGTTCATGACCGGCGCCGAGATTCGCCGCGCCGCGGAAATCGCTAACCGGATGAAGCCGGACCTGATCGCTGTCACCGGCGACTATGTTACCTGGGACGCTTCAACCCAGTTCGCGGCGGTGGACGCGCTTGCGGGTCTGAGGGCGCCCTATGGCGTGGTGGGCTGCCTCGGCAATCACGAAATCTGGACGCACACCGAAGCTTCCATCACTCGGCTTTTTGCGGCGCGCGGCATCCACATTCTGCGCCAGGAGCAGAGGCCGATTTTCTCCGGCGCGGATTACATCAACGTGGTCGGTGTGGATTTCCAGACGCAATCCCGTTTCGGAAGAGTAGGCAGGGGCCATGTGAGGACCTACCTTGACGGCGTGGAGCAGCTACTCGTGCCCGGCACGGTGAACATCCTTCTCAGTCACAATCCCAACACCTTCGACCGCGCCGCCGAGCTGGACATTGACCTGAGCCTGGCAGGCCACACTCACGGCGGGCAGGTGGCGCTGGAATTCGTGAGCGCGGACATTTGCCCGGCGCGTCTTATCACGCCTTACGTCCGCGGTCTGTTCCGCAAGCCCGGCGGCCAGCTTTACGTCAACCGCGGCATCGGTACCATTGGCTTTCCCATTCGCCTCGGCGCGTCTCCTGAAATCACCGTTTACCAGCTCGTGCGAGAGGCGTAATGGCGCGCTAGCCACGGTCACCGATTTCCTGACCGTCGCTTTTCACCCTATTTACAAGCTCACGGTCAACCAAAAACAGGTTGACCGAGGCTACCGCTGGCGGCTACTGACTTGGTTCCAGGTGAACGGCGCCTCCGATGCGCAGTCCCGGCACAACGAACTGCGTGAAGCCCTGCGAGTGCGTCAGCGTCAGCGTGGTGCAGCAGCCGCTTTCCGGTGTCTCAAACCGCCCGCGCGCAAAATCTCCCTTCAATCTCACCTGCGCCTTCAGCGGCTCTTCGGCGTAATTCACGAGTTGAATCGTGGTCTGAGGCGTTCCGGTCTCCCGGTAGAGCGCGGCAAGCACCGTGAGGGAATTCCAGAAATCGGCGAGTTGCTGATCGAGCTTCAGGAGGCGGCGAATATCTTCCGCGAAGGCGTCGGGATTCACAATCGGCGTGGAAAGCTCAACCACCTTCCCCGATCCTACGTTGTAAATCGC
>JBOGJW010000287.1:0-4505 GCA_050745245.1 Terriglobia bacterium
ATGGAGGTTCCCCCGTTCATGTGCTCTTGAACGTCAATGCCGTTCACCATGAAACCGTTGGAAGATTCGCGCTGGCCGTCGATCGATAAATTCCCTGGATTGAGATCCCCGGAGGGTGCAAGCGCGCCGGTTACGCCGGCCATGATTACGGAATTCTGCTGCAAAGTCGTTACGGGGACGACCCCCGGTTGAATTGATAGCAGATCCGTGTAGCTGCGCCCATTCAGCGGGAGCGCAGTCATCTGAGCGCCTGTGACAAGCTCGCCCAAGTGAGTGGCCACCGTATCGACTTGAGCTTCAGTGGTCGCCTCAGTCGCCGCCACCGTTACGGTCTCTGACTGTTTGCCTAATTTTAGTGTAACGTCCACCGTCAGCGCTGATTCGGTGTCAACTGCCAAGTTCGTTCTCTTCTGCGTCTCGAAACCCGGCGCTTTGATCGTCAGATCGTAGTGGCCAACCGGAAGAACTGGGAACGAATAGAACCCTTCTGAGTCAGAAGTCGCGTGAAATGCGGATTGGAGCGTGGTGTTCATCAAAGTAACCACGGCGCTCGGGATCACGGCGCCACTCGGATCCTTGAGCGTGCCGGAGATACTACCGCTTGCTGCTGCCCACAGCGAGGCCGCAAAAACAACAGAAGTCATGATTGCGATACCGGCCGAACGGGCAGAAGCCCAAGCGATGTCTCGTTCCTCATCTTCGGCCCGGAGATCGATACGGGTGCAAGAACTCGCAATGCGGATGGAGCCGCGAGGACCGGTTTGTTCGGTGCTACCCCGTTGTGACGTAATGCTCATTGACTTCGCCTCAAGTTCGCCTGCTGAAGCATCGCAATATGTGTTTGAAAACACGAAACGCCTGGCAGCGATCCGCGTCGCCACACCTAGTAACACGAGTTCCAATATCGTGCTACCACACGGCAAGCTCCATAAGTAACACAGTTTTAGATTTCGTGCTGCCTCTAGTTCGCGCCTCTCCGTGGGTGATCAAGCACATCCAGCTCAGCCAAGTCATCTGACAAAGGCCGCAATTCGGCCGTCGCGTGCAAGGCTCGCCGGTTTGCGGCCGTATCCTGACCCGGCGTAGCGGACGTTCTGGATTCGTGCTAAAGATAGAGGCGGCGCACGGAATCAGAAGTGCCGCTGGTGTGGACCTGTGCCGGAGTAACAGAGGAAGGGAGCGAAGAAATGGGAGATTTGGTTCGCACGGATCTTTCTCTTGAGAGGGAACTCCTCGCCCGCTTTGACAAAACCATCAGCCGGAAAGGGTATCAAAGTCGCTCCGAAGCAATCCGTGACCTCATTCGAGAACATCTCATCGGCGAGGAGGCGGACGAGAATGAGGTCGTGGTCGGAACACTGACGTTGGTCTACGACCATCATCGGGCCGGGCTCTCTGAAAAACTGATTGAAATCCAGCACCGGGCAGGAAGTAAAGTGCTGGCAGCCACACACGTGCACTTGGACCATCACAACTGCCTGGAAGTGATCATTGTGAAAGGCAGGTGCGGCGATCTGCGGCGCCTTGGAGATCAGATTCTTAGTTCTCGGGGCGTGAAGCACGGGCGCGGGGTGATCACCAGCACCGGTAAGCACTTGAAATGAGATGGATACTCAAAAGGCAGGGCGGACGACGCTCGCTTGCCTTTTAAAACGACGATTTTACATCCATTAATCCAGTATTCTCAGGTGGCTGCATGGCGGCATAAACCCGCCGCTACACATCTTTCAGATGCGGTAGAAATGGCAGTTGAGCCGAAAGGGTGAATCGGATAGTAAGGAGGAACGGCATTCTTCCTCTTCTCCGGCGAGAAGCCGTGCTGCCGCGGCAGATGCCGCGTTACGCGGGAATTCTCTGGAACGCCCCGGCGAGCTTTTGATATGTGGTGGAAAGTTCTTCGGGCAGCACTCGCGTCTCGCCAGCCACGGACATGAAGTTCGCATCCCCGGTCCAGCGGGGGAGGCAGTGAGTGTGCAGGTGATCGGCGACGCCCGCGCCCGCGCACTTGCCGATATTGATTCCTACGTTGTACCCCTCGGCGCGATAAACCGTCTCGAGCGCCATCTCCGCCTGCCGTGCGAGCAGCATCATTTCGTTCAATACTTCGGGATCAAGATCCGTCAGCCGTGCGCGGTGCGCGTAAGGCGCGATGAGCATGTGACCAGTGGTGTAGGGGAACAGGTTGAGGAAAACGAAATTATGGTTTGCGCGGCGCAGGATGAGGCGCTCGCGGTCGCGCGCCGGATCCTGGCGGGCCATTTCACAGAAAGGGCAGCCCCCGGCCTTGTCGCCGCCGCTAACATAGCGATAGCGCCACGGACTCCAGAGATAATCCATAGGGGACCGGCGGGCGTGAGAAGGCGTGAATAAATCCGGGTCTTGTCATTTTGAGGAGGTCGCCGCGGCGACCGGCGAAGAATCCCCTCTCTTTCAAATAGCGGGATGCTTCTCCCGCTCCGCGGGATCAGCATGACAGTCTCCGTCGATTTTTTTACCTTTAATGCGCGAGGTTCACGACTGCCCGGCCTCCGGCGCGTTTTCGCGGCCGGGCTCGGCAGGCGCCTCCACGGGCTGGCCCCCGCCGCCGTTCACCACGTCCTTGAGCTCCTTGCTCGGCTTGAAGTAGGGAATCTTTTTGGCCGGCACCTCCACACGCGCGCCGGTTTTGGGATTTCTCCCCACGCGGGACTTGCGCTCCCGAGTGCGAAAGCTGCCGAAGCCCCGGATTTCGATCTTTTCGCCGGCTCGCAGCGACCGGATGATGCTATCGAATACAGACTCGACGATCACCTCCGAGTCCTTGCGACTCATTTCGGCGGCTCGTGAGATTTCGTCGATCAGGTCAGCTTTCGTCATAAGATTCGCTCCTGGCGGCCAGGTGAAGTCTGCAAGAGGATAACGTGAAAGAGCAGAGGCGCCGCGCGGCCCGCAATCCACAACGCGGAGCAGAACACAGTTCCCGCCCTCCAGGAGACGGCTTGTTCTGCCGGTTCAAGGAAGGCTTCCGCCTTTACGGTTGCGCTTTGGCGACAGACTGAGCCGGGCCCGGCGCCGGACGCGCGGCATGGGCCGGGCCAGAGCCCGCGGCCGGGATAGCGCTCGCCGGCGCGCCCGCGCCCGCGCCCGCGCCCGCGTCCGCGCTTCGATTCTGCTCGGCGCCTTTCAGGCTCAGCCCGATTCGCTTTTCCACCGGATCGAGCCGCACCACCCAGAACTGATACTCGCTGCCCGGCTGCAGCGGGGTGGGGCCGTCGGGCGCGTGATCGCCGTCGATCTCCGAGTTGTGGCAAAGGCCTTCAATTCCGTCGCGCAACTCGACAAACGCGCCAAACTGCGCGATACGCACCACCTTGCCGCTGATCGGACCACCCACCTGGACGGCGGCGAAGAATTGCTCCCAAACGTCCGGCTGAAGCTGCTTGAGACCCAGAGAAATGCGGCGCTTGGCGGGATCGAGATTAAGGATCACACCGTGCACGCGCTGGCCCTTTTTCAGGACTTCGGACGGGTGCTTGATATTCCTACTCCAGGCAAGGTCGGAAACGTGAATTAGCGCATCCACGCCGTCTTCAATCTCGACGAACGCGCCGAAGTCGGTCAGATTCCGGACGCGCCCCTCCACCGTCGTGCCCGCCGAGTAGCGCTCCGCGATCGTCTGCCAGGGATCAGGCAACGTTTGGCGCAAGCTCAGTGAAATACGGCGCTGCTCCGGGTGAACTTCCAGGATCGCGACCTCCACCCGGTCACCGATGTTCACAACCTTCGAGGGATGCCTCAGTCGCCTTCCCCACGCCATCTCGGAGACGTGAATAAGTCCCTCGACGCCCGGCTCGATCTCCACAAATGCGCCATAGTCCGTTATGCTTACGATCCGGCCCTCCAGCCGCTGCCCGGGCTTGTAGGTGGCGGAAACCTTTTCCCACGGATCGGGGGTGAACTGCTTTAGCCCGAGCGAGATGCGGGCCTTCTCGGGATCGTACTTCAGCACCCTAACCGTGATCTCCTGTCCCACCTGAACCACTTCCGAAGCGTGCGCAATGCGGCCCCAGGCCATGTCGGTAACATGAAGGAGGCCGTCGAGGCCGCCAAGATCGACGAAGGCGCCGTATTCCGTTACGTTTTTCACCCTTCCTGGCAGCTCCGCGCCCTCTTTGAGCACCTGGAGCAGGCGCGACTTTTTCTCGCAAAGCTCCTCTTCGAGCGCCGCCTTGCGGCTCACGACGAGGTTATTGCGGGCCTTGTTCAGCTTGAGGACCTTGCAGGCGATTTCCTGCCCGATCAGCGACTCAAGGTTGCGAAGCGGGCGAACGTCAGCCTGGGAGCCGGGAAGGAATGCGCGCACGCCCACGTCGACCATCAGCCCGCCCTTGGTGCGCTCCGTCACGCGCCCTCGGATGTTCGACTGCGTCCGAAAGGCCTCTTCGAGCTCGTCCCAGGCCCGCACGCGGACGGCCTTCAGGTGCGAAACGGTAAACGTGCCCTCGTTTTCGTCGTAGCTCTCAATC
>JBOGJW010000288.1:0-5514 GCA_050745245.1 Terriglobia bacterium
CGCGGCGCTTCTGGCGATCCGGCTAGCTGCACCTGAGCGTAAGCAGCATCTCGGGACCGTGCAGGCTCAGCGCTCCCGCCGCCGGATCGATCAGCGGCGTTGAGGCTGATCGAAGCTCACGCCTGAAGATCGGCCAGGAGGGGACTATCCTTGCGCGTCCGCCCAGCAAAGCCACCCTGTTCTTCACCCTGGGCGTTACGGGTGGTATCTCCAAAATTGCCGATGACAGTTTTCAACTCGTGCTGGAGTCGCTGATCTCCGGTGCCACGGACGCTTCGACGGCCGGCGTCGCGAGGTATGTGGCCGCCGCGGCCTCGATGGCCTTTCTTGCCACCCGGCGCGGCCAGAACGTGTATCTCCCCCAATACACGGAATTCGAGGTGACGTTCACGCGGCCTGTGGTTCTTAAGGGACGCAGCCAAGGGGACGCTGATGTTTTGCCGCGCAGGTGAGAGCGGCTATGAGCGAAGCGTCTGGCGCAGAAAATCCAGCGTGCGGGCGCGGGCGTCCGTGGCTGCTGCCGGGCGGTAGCCTGTCTTATTATTCGGATTCTCAAACGCGTGTCCCGCGCCAGGATAAACTTTCACATTCACGCGCTTGTGCAGCCCCTTCATGGCGCCCTCGAAGGCGTGCACCGCTGCCGGCGGAATACCATGATCCTCTGCGCCGAAGTTGCCGAGCACGGGCGCGTGAATCCTCGCCAGATCCTCCTGGCTGGCCGGCAGCGCGCCGTAATTAACCACGCAGGCCGCAAGCCTCGGCTCCGCCACCGCAAGCTCGATCGAGTAGCCGCCGCCCATGCACCAGCCCACGGAGCCGATCTTGTCCTTCTCAACATCAGACCGCAAAGCCAGGAACTGGAACGCGGCTTCCAGGTCTCGCATCGCGCGGTCATGCGGCACGCCGCGCGCCAGCTCGTGCGCGACAGCGGGATCGGAAGTAGACTGGCCCCGGTAGAGATCGACGGCCAGCGCAACGTAGCCGTGGCGTGCAAAGTCTTGCGCCTGCTCTTTCACCCAGCCGTTCAGCCCCCACCACTCGTGGATCACGACCAGCGCCGGATGAGGCCCCGCCGTCTGCGGAAGCGCCAGAAAACCCTTCACCATTTCAGGACCGCTGGCGTACCGCACCGTTTCCGTTTTGACCGCCGGCGCGGCCGAGGCCGTGGCGCCGCTCAGGCTGAACGCCAGCAAAAGCCAAGCGAGCATCGCGCTTCTGTTCTGTTCTATAGTAAAGCCACTATACCGCACCGGGGTGGCGATTTCTCAAGTGGAACGCGGGTCGCGGCGGGGGCTCGCAACCCTGGCTCAGCAGGGTAGCGGGATCTGCGCTTTTCTGATTCCGCGGCGCTTCGGCTGGGTCTTATAAAAGCCGCAGCCCTCAAACGCGGAGGTCTGCAATGCAATACCGTAATTTCTTGTTTTTTTAGCAAACTTTTTGAAACCTGTCATTCTGAGCGCAGCGAAGAACCTGCTTTCTCTTGGGAGATTCTTCAACACAAGCACGTCCTTCGCTGCGCTCAGAATGACACGTTCTTTGGTTGCGGCTCTGCCGCGCTGCGCTACCCTGGAAGTCCTTACCGGCGTCCACTGGAAGACGCTGCGGGGGCTGCGACACTCCGGCCGGAGCTCGCTGCGGGCGCTGAGCGCTGATACCCGCCCATCGCGGGGGCGCTGGTGGAGCGGCTCGGCGCTCGAATCACTCCGCCCTCCATGCGAGGCCCGCCCTGCGGGAATCCGCCCGCGCTTCGATGGCTGAGAAATACCGGAGCGGAGCGCATTCCTTGAGGGCCACGATTAAACACGGGCGCGTTCATGCGCCCAATGCCCATCCCTCGATCCGCGCGGGTGACGCGGTATTGTCCGCCCAGCGTGTTCCCCAGGCGCGCCTGCATAGGCACCCGAGAGTTCCTTCTGAAGGAGCTCGTGTTTGCCAGCGACCTTTGGCCCATTAACACGATGTTGGGCGCGGGCCGCGAGAAATTCCGGGCGCGGCTAACGAGCCCGGAAGAGGCTGGCGACGCCGCTCGCTGAAACGAGCGCGCCGTGATACCAGCATCCGCGCGCCGGGAAATCATAGATTCGCGCGCGGCAAGCGCGCGAGCCGCCCCGGGAGCGATCACGTTGCTACCGACCGGCCTTCCCGAAAGCATCGCCAGCGAGCTTGGCATCACATCCGGTGAAGCAACACGCGCAAGGTGCAGACTGTTGACGTTCAGCCGCGTATTTCGGTCGATCGGCATCCCGTTCTGGAGCGTGCCGGCTCTGACGACGGTCATGCAAGCCGTGCCCGCGCATGCAGGCCCTCCGCCTGACCCCAGGGGAGCCCAGCCGACGTATCCGGGGCCTGAATACCAGGTGACCAGGGCCGGGTACCACATATTCAAGTTGCCCGGCATCCAGAAATATCCGAATCCCGGACTGTAGTTCCATAAACCGGTATGGAACGGCAGCCAGCCCCACGGCTCACCGGATATCCACGTGTAGCCGAGGCTAGGATAAAAACTCCACTGGCCCATTGAGTACGGCATCCAGCCAGCCGGAGCAAATGGCGACCAGCCGTACCCGTACCCCGGGAAATAAGCCCATTCTCCATACTCGTCGAGATCGCTCCAGCCGTACATGGGAGAATTGATCCCGATGGCCTGGTCGTTAAACGCGAGCTGCGCCTGCTGGTCGCGCTTCTTCACCCAGCCGTCCCAGGCGTCTTTTTCGATCCCGTGCGTGATGTTGAACGCGGCCTCCGCGCCGGCGCCGGTCTCGAGGGTCTTGTTCTTCCCGAGCTTTGTGGGGCCGGACGGGCCGCTTACTTCGACAGAGCCATCGAAGTCCTCCACGCGGGCCGTGCCTTGCGAAAGGTCTGCCCTGAACTCCGATTTGCCGTGCGCCGTCATCGTGGCTTTGCCCGCCTGGACCGTGTAGACTTCATCCTTCGCGGGCAGCACGTGAAAGGTGCCGTAGCCCTGGTCCAAAACAAGGTGACTGATCCGCGCGCCCTTTTCCGTTAAGGCCAGCTCCTGAAAACTCAGCTCCGAGAGCTGCCCAATGCGGGCGGTGGACCCGTTTTCGAACTCAACTTCGGCGTAGCTGTTCGTCCCCGTCGAGAGCAGGAATCCCTGTTCGATCGGAGTATTCACCGGGGCCTTGGCCCACTCCGTTGAACCTGGTCGCTTGACGAGTACAGTGCCATCCACAAAGCTCAGCCGCACCACGCGAACGTGCGAAAGGTTTTTTTGTTCCTTTTGCTGAGATCCAAATCCAGAACCCAAGGCCAGCAGCGCAACCACCGCTGTAACAGCGACACTTCGAAGCGCGCATTTCATGGGAGTTCTCCCTTAGCCAGCGCCTTTTGAGCAGGCATGGAGGCTTTACCTTGAGCCGATCATACCACACCGGTGTTTGATGCGAAAGACAGTTGTAGAGATGGGTGCGCGGCGTTGACGGCAGGGGCACGAAAGCGGGGTGGCCACGGTCAACCGGTTTCTGGTTGACCGTGGGTCTGTAAAACAGAGTGGAGAGCCCGCAGTCAGGAAAGCGCTGAGGCGCGTCTACTGCTCTCCGGTTCGCCAACTGCGGACGGAAAGCAGGGACTGCCGCTTGCGCGTGAATGACGCCTGATGCTGCCGAGCGACACTTGTTCTCCGCGCGGACGCTGGGAGCGCTGTCCAAGGTATCGCGCGCTGACGATGGATTTTACCGGCTGCCGTTGCTCATGGAGGCGAGGAACTGGGAGTTATTCTGGGTTTTGGAGAGTTTGTCAGTGATGAGCTCCATGGTTTCAACGGGCGAGAGCGGGTTCAGCACCTTGCGCAGCACCCAGATGCGGTTGAGCTCGTCGCGCGGGACCAGCAACTCCTCCTTGCGGGTGCCAGAGCGGTTGATGTCAATCGCCGGAAAGACGCGCTTATCGACAAGCTTGCGATCGAGCAGGATTTCCATGTTGCCGGTGCCCTTGAATTCCTCGAAGATGACGTCGTCCATGCGGCTGCCAGTATCAATCAGCGCCGTGGCGATGATGGTGAGGCTGCCGCCCTCCTCGATATTGCGCGCCGCGCCGAAGAATCGCTTTGGGCGCTGCAGTGCGTTTGAATCGACGCCGCCCGAGAGCACCTTGCCCGAGGGCGGCACCACCGTGTTGTAGGCGCGAGCCAGGCGTGTGATCGAATCGAGCAGGATCACAACGTCGCGCCGGTGCTCGACCAGCCGCTTGGCCTTTTCGATGACCATTTCCGCCACTTGCACGTGCCGCGCCGCCGGCTCATCGAACGTGGAGCTGATCACCTCGCCCTTCACCGTCCGCTGCATGTCTGTGACTTCTTCCGGCCGCTCGTCGATCAGAAGAACGATCAGCGTGATTTCGGCGTGATTGGCGCTGATGGAATTGGCGATGGTCTGGAGCAGCATCGTTTTGCCCGTCCGCGGCGGCGCCACAATCAGGCCGCGCTGGCCCTTGCCGATCGGCGTCAGCAGGTCCAGCACGCGGGCGGAAGTATTCTCCTTCGTAGTTTCCAGGCGGATGCGCTCCTGCGGGTAGAGCGGGGTCAGGTTATCGAAAAAGATCTTGTTGCGGGATTCGTCGGGGGGCTCGAAGTTGATCGCCTCCACCTTGATCAGCGCGAAGTACCGTTCGCCATCCTTGGGCGGGCGAATCTGCCCGGAAATCGTGTCTCCGGTGCGCAGGTCGAATTTCCGGATTTGCGAGGGCGAGACGTAAATGTCGTCGGGGCCGGGAAGATAGTTGTAATCCGGCGCACGCAGAAAGCCAAAGCCGTCGGGAAGGCATTCGAGCACGCCCTCCGAGAAGATGAGGCCGCTCTTCTCCGTCTGCGCTTGCAGGATCTTGAAGATGAGCTCCTGCTTGCGCATGGTGCTCGCGCCCACCACGCTGAGCTCTTTGGCCACCGAGACGAGGGTCGCGATGTTCATCTCCTTCAGCTTGGCGATATCGAGCACTTCGCCCTCTTTCAGCTCCTGAATTCTTTCTTCCTGCACTTCTTCTTGTTTTCTTGGCATAAATTTTCTCTCAAAAGTGAATGTGAGCCGCCGGCGCCAATGCGCTCCGCGGGTGTTCGCAGGCCGTTAAAATCGATTGAAGGCTGAATCTTCGCGGTGTCGGTTAGCGAGGGATAAACGGGTGCGCGGCAAGATCACAGCCGGGAAAGACCTTCACTTCCTTCTGCGTCAAAACAGGGACCGGCGGAATTTAAATCGAAGCGAACGGCAGCGACGGGTCTGACTATTGTGCCGGTCGATTGGATGCTCCTCATTCCCGAATGGTTTCTTGCGTCCTCAGTGTAGCGGCGGCATTACGCCGCCACACGGCCGTTGCAAACACCGCATGAGTGGCGGCATAAAGTCGCCGCTACACGCGTTCCAGCAGCCCGCTAAATCAGTTTGCCAGGGGTTCGCGGCCAACCTCGCGAGGGCCGGGCTCGAGGCTGGGCGGAGGTGATGATGTCTCCGTCGCGAGCGACTCTCTTCCCTCCGGCTTGCGTTCGAGAGCGAGGTCAAGGAC
>JBOGJW010000289.1:0-4654 GCA_050745245.1 Terriglobia bacterium
GCTGTACGCAGCAGAGGGTGAGCTGAAGCAAGCCGCCGCCGTCCGCGCGCGATATGCCGCCTTGGACGCCGGAAGCAGCTCACCGCGGGCTCAGCCTTCGTTTCTCGACATGCTCCTTGTTGAGCGGGTCCGCGAGAATCTTCGGCAGGCGGATTAGCCGGGAGCGCGGCGCGACTGTGGTAGCCACGGACAATCGTTCGGTGGTTGACGGTGGGCCTTACCCCACAAGAAAAACCCACGGTCAGGAAAGCGCTGACCGTGACTACCGATCACGACTCTGCCAGAAAAGGCGCGGCAACCCTAGTCACTCCCGCACTCAGAGTCTGCCGAACCGTTTTACCGCTTCCTCGATCGACCGGTACTTTTCAATATAGGGGTACATGGAATGCTCTTTGAAGTCCATCTGGCGGGCGAGCGCGAGCACCTGCTGCGCGCGCGCCCGGGGCACCACCACTACTCCGTCGGAGTCGGCGGTAATGATATCGCCGGCGCGGACCGGCACACCGTCGCAGACCACCGGAATGTTGGCTCCGGCGAACCGGTAATGGTTGACCGAAGTTGATGGAACAATCCCGAGCGAATACACGGGGAAGCGGATCTTGCGCAGATAGGCGACATCGCGCGTGCCGCCGTCGATGACCGCGCCCGCAAAATCCCGGGCGGCCATGGCGGTGCCCATCAGCCCGCCCATGCCGGCGATATTTGCCCCGTCTTCGACCACCATCACGTAAACGGAATCCGGCGCGCCCTGATCAATCGCGGCCAGCATCCCGCCGAGCGCCGCGGAACCCTGGTGACCCTCCTCTTTCTTCAGGAGCACCGTCAGCGCGTATCCCGCGAATTTTGTGGTGAAGATGGGCCGCATGTTGTGGCTCATGTACATCCGCCGGCTGGTGATCTGCTCGACGGCGTCCGAGACGGAGGCGACTTCCACGTGCCGGAAACCGTCCAGAAGCGCGGAGCTTTGCTGCTGCGGCGCGTCCTCTCCCTGCGGTCGCGCGGCGAGCCGGTAGCTCCCCAAAAGCACCGCCGCCACGGCGAATGCGGCGATCCCGATTGCAGCGGTCCGGCGCGCCAGCGGATTGTGCAGACGAATTATTCTGTACATCGGCTCCTCCTGATTGTGTATATTACGGGAGATTGAAGAGATCTAACGGCCCGGCCGCAACCAAAGACCGTGTCATCCTGAGCGCAGCGAAGGATCTGCTTCTCTCCGAGGCGCCGAAAAAGCAGATTCTTCGCTAGCGCTCAGAATGACAGACTCGGAACCGTTTTGCTGAAAATCAAAATCACCCCTTGGGGCGCAAGACAAAATCCCTATTTCGAGGAGGTTTGAGAGATATGACAAAGAGAACGTTCAGCCTGATGGTGGCGTGCGCCGCGGCGGCGGCCATCTCGATGCTGGCGAGCCCGCCGCGCTGCAACGCGCAGTACAAGCGCGCCATAAGCCTTGCGACGGCCGGCACGCAGGGACTTCCGTTCAGCGACGGCATCGTCGTGGGGAATATGTTGTACGTTTCGGGTACGCAGGGCACGGGCAGCGATGGGAAGCTCGCGTCGGGAGGAATCGGTCCGCAGACGAGAGCCGCGCTGGAACTGATCGAGAGGGTAGTCAAAAACGCCGGCTTCCAGATGGGGGATGTGGTTGCCGTGAACGTCTACCTGGCGGACATCCACGACTTCGGCGCAATGAACAAGATCTACACAACCTTCTTCCCCAGCCCGAAACCCACGCGCACAACGGTGCAGGTGGCGTCTCTCGTCAATGGCGCGAAGATCGAGATTTCAGCAATCGCCGTGAGAAGGCCCCGGGTTCACCCGCCCGCCAACCTGCGGTAGGCGCCCTGTAGCGCCGACGGTCGTTTGCCCTTCATTTCGGGTGGGGAATGATGGAGACGATGACGTATTCATCTCCCTGAATTCGGAAGTAAAACCGCCAGCTTCGGGTAACGCGGGCCTGCCAGAGGTCAGCGACTGCGTCATATTTCTAGACCCGCAGCGAAGGGTGCTGAACGTTGGAGAGCAGGAACTTAAGTTGTTTTTGGAATGCCTTGCGTACCTCCACCGGCAGGCCCGCATAATCCTTATCCGCCCTCTCAGTGAACCGAAGCTTCATTTGCGGCGCTTCTTAGTGTGGTGGCGGGCGCGCGCTTCCAGGGCAGCAATGGCGGCATCGGCGGTCGCGTAGGGGCCGTGAGTCCTGCCGTGCTCGATGTCGTCGAGGCCTTCCGCGAGGTGGCGGTCGATGATGCTTTTTGGCGTAAGAGTAATTTTTCCGTTCTCAACGCTGGCTTCAAGAAAGTCGCCAACAGCCACGCGCACCTGCCTGCGGATGCGCTGAGGAATGACAATCTGAAATTTTGTCTTTACGGTCACGATTTCCATAAAGGGCTCTCGGGAATAAAGTTGAACTGTTAAACTGTACAACGTGGCGAGCGCAAGCATCAAGAGCCACCTGTAGCAGTGGCATAGAGGAGTGCCTGATGGGCAAGCTTGCCCCAAGCGATCTTTACTTGCGGTTCAGCCGCGCAGCGGACTCCGTCACGCCCCGTGGGCCTGGAACATCTGCTTCAGGCGCGAGGCAATGATGCGCTCTTCGCCGGGTTTCAGCATGAACGAGCACATGGAGATCGAGACGCCGTCCGTGCCGGGCTGGACCATAATGGCCGGCTTGCCGCTTTCGAGGAAGGATCGAGCCTGCTCCGTGGTGAGCGAGAGCGTTCGCGGGTCCCAGTCGATGCGCATGGTAGGCACGTGATTGGCAATCTCCGGGACATAAAACGCCGTGGTGACGCCCTTCACGCCTCGGAGCTGCTTTGAAACGTACTCCAGCCGGGCATACCACTCCTGCGTCAGTTTGTCGTGGTCCTGGTTCAGATACACTTCGAGCGCCTTCCACATTCCCACAATCTCTTCCTTGCCCACCTTCATTCCGCGGCCGAGCGTCGGATCGAACGGCGCGGCGTTCAGCCGCGCGGCGTGCACCAGGTCCTTGCGCCCGATCAGCAGCCCGGCGCATTGCGGTCCGCGCAGCGCCTTGCCGCCGCTGAAGGCGACGAGGTCATAACCCATGCGGTTATAGTCGGTGAGGTGCGAGACGGGAGGGGTATCCGCGGCGCAATCGTTGAAGCATGGAACGTTGTACTGCTTGGCAAGCTTCGCCCACTGATCCACCTTGATGCGACCGGCAGGATTGAGATAATTCACAAAGTAGAGCAGCGCCGTTTTGTTGTTCACCGCGTGCCGGACATCATCGGGATATTCCACCTCCACAATCTTTACGCCGCTCGCGAGGATCTGCTGGTTGTAACCGTAAGATTCATGGTGGCGCTTCTGCATAATGACTTCGCTCTTCATTCCAGCGAGGTCAGGCAGGCGGCTAATCAGTTCTTTGTTATCCCCCGTCAGTACTCCGGACACGCCGCACATGATCGCCCCGGCCGCGCCCGACGTGACCGTAGCCGAGTGATCCGCCGGCAGGTCTTTAAGCATTTTCGCGATGCGATCGCCGGTGGCCTCCAGAAGATCGGGAATGCTGACGTAGTGCTTGGCCGCGGCATCCATGGCCGCGACGGCTTCGGGCGGAATCAGCGAGCCGCCGATCAGCGTGATGGTGCCCCACGCGTTGATGATCGTGTTTACGCCGAGATCGTCATAGATGTTGTTGGGATAGGTCAGCGTAGCCGCCGCTTCCTGGCTGCGCGCCAAGATTCTGCCGGGCCAGGCCGCCGCCAGCGCGGTTCCTAAACCCGCCATGAAATTACGCCGGTTCCACCCGCCTGGGTTCTTCATGTCTCGTCCTCCACACCGCCGTGCGCTATTTTGCGGCGGTTCCAGTTATACAACGAAACGCGCACTGAGACAAACGCAAGGACGCGCAGGAGATACTGACCTCTTGAGAACATTGTCTTCACAAGGGGATTCCGACTGCACTCGCCAGCCGTTGACGGAAAGCCTCCCAGTCGTTTCCTTGCCGGGCCAGCAATTCAGTGACGTCGAACCATTCGGTCGTCGTCTGGGATTCGCGCTTCAACGTGGAAACTTCCAGTCCCTTTTTTGAGATGATCGTCCAGAAATCTCTGAAGCCCTTCTGTCTTGCCTTCAAGTGCGATTTTTCCGCTTCGCCGGCGCGATTGTGAGCGTTGCTGACGTCAGTCCCGCCCTTAATCTCGATCGCGACCTTATTGTGAACACTCTGTTCCACTTGCTCCTGGATGCTAACGTCAGGGTCATGTGATAGCGTCAAGTAGACAATCCGGCCAGCAGAATTCCTAATCGTCAATCTGTTCGACTCAGTCTTGATGATGAAACCCTTCAGGCTCTCAGAAATGGCCAGGAACATATCCTGCATGGCTCTCTTGCCGATTTCCGTGTTGTTCGCGCCCTGCAATTGCGAGCCGAAGGTAAGCAGTGGGAGCTCTCGGAGGTCGCGATCCGAGAAGCTTGGAATCTGGCGAACAAGCGCGGCGAGGGGCTTGGCCATTGCAGAGCAATAGCCGCGCAGATAAGATAGCTGTCGTGTCGAACACGTTCCTCTTACCTCCATGCTTTTCAAAGGGCCCATGCCAGTAGCGCCGTTGTAGAACACTTTTTGCGGTGCTCCGAGCAGCAGCCGGTAATACCCCACCAGCGTAGGGCTCGCCTCGATAACGGC
>JBOGJW010000290.1:0-12120 GCA_050745245.1 Terriglobia bacterium
CGCGAGGTGGGACGCAAATTGACCAACGCGCTCAAGCGCTATGAGAGTTACATGAAATCCTTCGGGCCGGAATTCAGCGATTTTCGCGATAATCCCTCGCCGGGCAACAAGAAGGGCGGCCTGTATAACATCTACCTGAAGTCGTCGGGCGTGAAAGCGAAGGGGGGAAGCTCGATTGTGGAAGACCTCATCGAGTACGGTGAATGGCTCGGCGAGCGCCGGGGATTGTTCGTTCTCTACACGCCCGGCTACGACCAGATTTCAACGCCGGCGCTCTTCCTGAGCGGCGCCCAGGTGGCGCTGTTCACTACCGGGCGCGGCACCGGCATTGGCTGCGCGCTCGGGCCGGTGATGAAGATCGGCTCCAACACGCCGCTGGCCCGCGTAAACGGCGACATCGATATCAACGCGGGCGCGATCCTCGACCGCGAGCAGAGCGCGGAGGAGGTGGGCCGGAGTATTTTTCAGGAGACGCTCGACGTCGCATCCGGCAGGAAGCTAACCCATGCCGAAGAGGCCGGCTACCACACGGAATTCAAAATTTGGGAGCAGCTTTGGCCCGCGATTTAGGCCCGCGATTTGGCCGCCGGTGGTAGCCACGGTCAGCACCTTCCTGACCTTGGGCACTTCAACCTGATTCACCAACCCACGGTCAGCCGAAAGACCGGTTGACCGCGGCTACCGCTCTTTAACCCGCCAGCCGAATAGAAACGGCACAAGCTCGCCGCTACGCCGCGCCGCCGCTCTTCAACGCCCCGAGCACTTCGTGGATGTGGCCGTCTACTTTTACCTTCGGGAAAACGTGCGTCACCTTGCCGCTGCGGTCGATGATGTACGTGGTGCGAACGATACCCATCGTTTTGCGGCCATACATGTTTTTCTCCTGCCACACGCCGTACGCTTCGAGCGTCTTGTGACCGGGATCGGAAAGCAGGGGAAAATTCAGCGTGTATTTCTCGCGGAACTTCCGCAGGTCCTCCACACTGTCTGCGCTCATTCCGGCCACGCTTGCGCCCGCTTTTTCCAGTTCTTTTTTGGCATCACGGAACTGGTTCGCCTCGCTGGTTCAGCCGGGCGTATCGGCGCGCGGAAAAAAGTAAAGTACCAGCGTGTTCGCCAGCACGTCCTTCAGGCTCACCCTCTCCCCCGTATCGGAGAGCAGTGAAAACGACGGGGCTTTCTCACCCACGTTCAGCATCGCTCACCTCCAATTCTTTTCTCAAAATCTCCTGCACAAGCTGCGGATTAGCCTGGCCGCGGGTGGCCTTCATCACCTGCCCCACAAACCAACCCAGCGTCGCGGTTTTCCCCTGGCGGTATTGCTGCGCCTGCTGCGGATGGGCGGCCACTATTTCGCGCGCGGTTGCAGCGATTTTTTCCGGATCGCTGATCTGCCGCAGACCTTTTTCTGCAATCACCGCGCCGGGAGCTTTGCCGCTTGCCGACATCTCGGCGAGTACGTCCTTGCCGATCTTGCCGGAGATTTCGCCGCGCGCGATCAGCGAGACCAGCTCCGCCAAGTGCTCGGCCCGAACCGGCGTCTCCTCAAACTGCCTTCCCCTCGCTTCCGTCGCGTAGACCAGCTCATTCAGAATCCAGTTGGCGGAGAGCTTGGGCTCACCGGAGGCCTTCGCGGCTCGCTCATAATAGTCGGCCATCGCGCGCGAAAGCGCCAGTTGCGCGGCATCCTGGCGCGAGAGCCCGTATTCGCGAATCAGCCTCTCCTCGCGCTGATCCGGCAACTCGGGCAGCGCGCGCCGCACTTCGTCTTTCCATGCCTCGGTGATCGTGAGGGGCAGCAGGTCCGGCTCGGGAAAATAGCGGTAGTCGTGCGCGAACTCCTTGGAGCGCATTCCATAGGTGCGCTGCTGGCGCGAATCCCACAGGCGCGTTTCCTGCACCACCTCGCCGCCGCTTTCGAGCGTTTCGATCTGGCGCTCGGTTTCATAGGCCAGCGCCCGCTGCAGGAACCGGAAAGAGTTCAGATTTTTCACCTCGGTCTTTGTGCCCAGCGCCGTCGCGCCCGCGCGCCGCACGCTGGCGTTGGCATCACACCGAAGGCTGCCCTCCTCCATGTTGCAGTCCGAGACTTCGAGGTAGAGCATCAGCGTCTTGAGGCGGGTGAGGAATTCGTGCGCTTCGCCGGGCGAGCGCAGGTAGGGCTCGGTCACAATCTCGATCAGCGGCACGCCGGAGCGGTTGAGATCGATATAAGAATTCCGGTCTGAATCCGGGAAACCCTCGTGAAGAGACTTCCCGGCGTCCTCTTCCAGGTGGACGCGCGTGATGCCGATGCGCTTGCGGGCGCCCTCGTCGCCGATTTCGAGCCCTCCGTGCCCGGCGAGCGGCTCGTCGTATTGTGAAATCTGATAGCCCTTGGGCAGGTCGGGATAGAAATAATTCTTCCGCGCAAACCGCGAGCTGGGATTGATGGTGCAGCCGAGCGCCGTCGCGGCCTTCAGCGCCATGGTCACCGCTTCGCGATTCAGCACCGGCAGGGCGCCGGGCAGACCGAGGCAAACCGGGCACGTGTGGCTGTTAGGCGGATCGCCAAAGCGCGTGGAGCAGCCGCAGAAGATCTTCGACCGCGTCTGGAGCTGCACGTGAACCTCCAGGCCGATCACGATCTCGTATTCGGTGTGGACTTCAGAAGCTGCGGGCATGATTTTTGTCCCGTGGGAATGTAGCGCAGCGCGGCAGGGCCGCAACTGGACGAAACTGTCATTCTGAGCGAGGTCGCCGTGGCGACCGAGAGAAGAATCCCCGTATTTTTGAGGCCCAGCGAAATACCGGGATTCTTCGCTGCGCTCAGAATGACAGGATCCGCTTTCACCGAGCCGCTCAAGTTGCGAGAGTTTTGACGCGATCGAACGCCACTGATTGAGTTGCCCTCACCCGTCACCTATAATGAACCCATGGAAAGACCCAGAACCCTCGGTGAACTCAAGAAATCAAATTACCACAGCCGGAACGTTAAAGACGAGATGCGCGCTAACCTCATCGCGCGGCTCCGGGCCGGCGACAAAGTTTTTGCAGGCGTTATCGGATTCGATGACACGGTGCTGCCACAGATTGAAAACGCCATCCTCTCGCGCCACAATTTCATCCTGCTGGGGCTGAGAGGACAGGCGAAGAGCCGCATCCTCCGCGCGCTGGTAACTCTGCTGGATGAATCGATCCCCTGCATCGCCGGCTGCGAGATTCATGATAATCCGTTGCAGCCGATCTGCCGCGCCTGCATTGACCTGACCATCGAAAAGGGCGACGATACTCCCATCGATTATCTCCCCCGCAGCGCCCGATACGTTGAAAAGCTTGCGACGCCGGATGTGACTATCGCCGATGTGCTTGGCGACGTCGATCCCATTAAGGCGGCGCGGGGCGGTCATTCGCTGGCGAGCGAGCTCACCATCCACTACGGATTGCTGCCGCGGGCCAATCGCGGCATCTTCGCCATCAACGAGCTGCCGGATCTTGCGGGGAAGATCCAAGTGGGACTTTTCAATATCATGCAAGAGGGCGACGTCCAGATCAAAGGCTACCCGGTGCGCCTGCCGCTGGACGTGCTCCTGGTGTTCACGGCGAACCCGGAAGATTACACCGCGCGCGGCAAGATCATTACTCCCCTTAAGGATCGCATCGGGTCTGAGATCCGGACGCACTACCCGCTCACGCTCGATCACGCGCTGGCGATTACCGAGCAGGAGGCGTGGACGGGGCGCGACGGGCGCGGGCGGATGGTGATCCCGCAGTTCATCCGTGAGGTGGTGGAATCGGTCGCGTTTGAAGCGCGGCAGGAAAAGAAAATCGATAAGCGCAGCGGCGTGAGCCAGCGCGTGCCCATTACGTGCCTCGAGAACGTGGTTTCCAGCGCCGAGCGCCGCGCTCTGCTTCATCACGAATCGACCGTGGTGCCCCGCCTTTCGGACGTTTATGCCGCGCTGCCCTCGCTCACCGGCAAATTCGAGCTCGAGTACGAAGGCGAGCTGCGCGGGGCGGACGCCGTCGCGCGCGATCTCATCCGCCAGGCCACCGGGCGCGTCTTTCGCAAACATTATGATGGCGTGCCGCTGCACGCGGTTGTGAAATGGTTTGAGCTCGGCGGCAGTCTGAAGGTAGCGGAAGGCGCGCCGGCAGAGGAGATCTTCCCGCAGTTCAAGAAGATTCAGGGGTTGCTCGAGGGCACCGACGCCCTGGGGATCAAGCCGAAGGATGACCGCGCGCTGCAGGTTTCGGGCGCGGAATTCATTCTCGAGGGGCTGTACGCGCAGAAGAAGATCAGCCGCAACGAGGAGCTGGGCTATCACGTTGAGCGGCGCGTCGAGACGCCCGCCGAGGAAACGAGCCCGGCGAGCGTGCGGCGGCGGTCGCTGAATTAAGACAAGTGGCAAGTGACGAGACCGTAGCGGCGGCTTTACGCCGCCACTGGGCCCCCGGTGCGAAAAGCCCGCGGTCAGCAAAAATCGGCTGACTGTGGCTACCCGGGACCCGGTCTCCGCACTTCGGACCATTATGAAGTACATCAAATACAGCCAATACGTCGCGGACCCGTTCGAGGGCCTCACCGCTGAAGACCTGATGCAGCTTCTCCAGGATTTTCTCCTGGACAGCGGATTCAACAGCCAGTTTTACGAATTCGAGCCCATGGATGCCGAGCGCAGCATGGAGCGGCTTCACCAGGCGCTGCTCGAAGCCTTGCACTCGAAGGACCTGATCCCGGACGATCTGCTAAACGAATTTCTGGAGAACCCGGAGAAATACGAGAAATCCAGGCTGCGCAGTTTGATCAACCAGCTTCTGGAGCGCCTTTCCGAGGGAGGCTATATCCGCATTGAGGCGCCGCAGCAAGCGGGTGAATTACGCGAACCAACCCGCGCGGGTAGCATGGGGGGAAACGGTCCGGAAGGGAAGGTGAAGTTCGAGGTCACGGACAAGGGGCTCGATTTCCTGGGGTTCAAAACTCTCAAGGACCTGCTCGCCTCAGTGGGAAAATCCAGCTTCGGCCGCCACGACACGCGCGAAATGGCGACGGGCGTTGAGGCGCACGGCTCTACGCGGCGGTACGAGTTCGGCGACACGCTGAATCTTGACGTGAATGCCACGCTGCTTTCGGCCATTCAGCGCGGCGGCCTGAAGATTCCCCTTGACCTTGATTACGAAGACCTCCAGGTGCGCCAGTGCGAGTATCAGAGCTCCTGCGCCACAGTGCTGATGCTCGATTGCAGCCACAGCATGATCCTTTACGGCGAGGACCGCTTCACGCCTGCCAAAAAAGTGGCGCTCGCCCTTACGCACCTCATTCGCACGCAATACCCTGGCGACACCATGCACATGGTGTTGTTCCACGACTCGGCCGAAGAGATTCCGTTCAGCCAGCTCGCCCGCGTCCAGGTGGGGCCCTATTACACGAACACGCGCGAGGGGCTGCGTTTGGCCGAGCGCATCCTTTCGCGCCAGAAGAAGGACATGCGGCAGATCATCATGATTACCGACGGCAAGCCCTCCGCGCTCACCCTCGAAGACGGCCGCATTTACAAGAACGCCTTCGGGCTGGATCCCCTCGTCGTTTCCGAAACGCTCCACGAAGTGGCGCGCTGCCGGCGCAACGGAATCCTCATCAACACCTTCATGCTCGCGTCGGACTACGGCCTCATCAACTTTGTCCAGAAGGTCACCGAAAACTGCCGCGGCAAAGCCTACTTCACCACGCCCTACACCCTGGGCCAGTATCTGCTCATGGACTACATGCAGAAAAAGGTCAAGCACATCCACTGAAGGTCTGTGGCGCCGCCATCTTGGCGGCATATGTGGAAAAGGCGGCGAGGAGCGGCCTCTACGCGGGGAAGAGCGGAAACGAGCAGTCCTGAACGGGCTGGAAGGTCTTTCGGTGCTCGGTGCAAGGGCCGTGGCGGCGGAGGCTGCTGAGGTGTTCTGGCGTGCCATAGCCTTTATTCTGCGCGAGGTTATAGTGCGGATAAAGCGAGTCGAGCTTCCTCATCCAGGCATCGCGCGCCACCTTCGCCAGGATCGATGCTGCGGCAATCGAGGCCGACCGCGCGTCGCCGTGAATCAGCCAGTGATAGGGCGGCTTGCGCTTTGCGCCGCGGTCCCAGAGCGGCATCGCGTCCGTGAGGATGTATTGCGGCGAGGGTCGCAGAGCTTTGAGGGCGCGGATCATGCCGGTGCGCGATGCCTGGTAGACGTTGAGCTCGTCCACTTCCTCCGCGCTGAGCGACACCACCTTGCAGGCGATCGCAGTCGAACGGATTTCGCGGGCGAGTTCCTCGCGGCGCTGGGGCGAAAGCTTCTTCGAATCGTCGAGGCCGTCGATGGGCCGCGAAGCATCCAAGATCACCGCCGCAACATAGAGCGGCCCCAGCAGCGCGCCGCGTCCCGCTTCGTCGCACCCCGCCACCAGCGTCCACCCGTGGCTGTAGGCGTGCCGTTCGAGTCTCCAGGTGCATTCAAGTTCGTGCTCCGCTCGTGCGCGTGGCATTACGCAGTCTCCAGCGGACTAGCGTAATCGATCTCAGCCGCGGGCGGCAAGAGATGAATGATGATTTGTGAATTTTGAGTTGGGAGCGGGTAGCGGGTGGCGCAGCGCGGCAGAGCCGAAATAAAAGAGGGTAGCGCGGACCTCCGTTTTTCAGGTCCGCGGCTTTTCGCTGGGCCTTACACAAACCGCAGACCTCAAAGGCGGAGGTCTGCGCTACTTTTTCCCCTCGCGCTGCTCGGTGCGCGCCTCGCGGATGCGCGCGGCGCGGCCCTTGAGCTTGCGAATGTAGTAGAGCTTGGCGCGGCGGACGCGGCCGGCGCGCACGGGCTCGATCTTCTCGATCACCGGTGAGTGCAGCGGGAAAATCCGCTCGACGCCCTGGCCAAAAGAGATCTTGCGGACCGTGAACGTCGCATTGGCGCCGCCGCGGCGAATCCGAATGACGGTGCCCTCGAAGGCCTGGATTCGCTCCTTGTCGCCTTCTTTGATCCTGACGTGAACGCGAACCGTATCTCCCGCGCGGAATGCCGGAAGGCTCTTCTTCATCTGCTCCTGCTCGATTTTTTGAATTAGCGACATGGTGTAAATCCTTTCATCGTTTCAAACTCGTCTCTTCGATCTCGGCGCGCACCTGCTCCGGGCTCAGGCCCGCTTTTTCGAGCAGGTCCGGCCGCATGCGGCAGGTTTTCAGCAGCGCCTGCCGGCTGCGCCACTCGTTGATCTGCTGATGATTTCCCGAGAGTAGCACGCCAGGCACCTTCAGGCCGCGAAAATCCGCCGGCCGCGTATACTGCGGGAAATCCAGAAGCGCTGCAGGACCGCGCGCATCCGGCAGCGCCTCTTCCTGGAGCGTGGTGAACGACTCGATGGATTTGGATTCCTCGTTGCCGATCCCTCCGGGCATCAGCCGCGCGACAGCGTCGAGAACCACCGCCGCCGCGAGCTCGCCCCCGCTCAACACATAATCGCCGATCGAAATCTCGTCGGTCGCAAGGTGCTGCGTCACCCGCTCGTCAACGCCCTCGTACCGCCCGCAGATCAGCACGACACGGTCTTCGCGGGAGAATTCCTCCGCCTTCTTCTGGTTGAGGGCGCTACCCTGCGGGCTGAGCAGAATCACCCGAAAGCGGGCATCCGGCGCCCCGGCCTCGATCGCCTCCACCGCCCGGAAGAGGGGCTCCGGCTTGAAAACCATTCCCGGCCCGCCCCCGAAGGGACGGTCATCCACGGAACGGTAGTGGTCATCGGCGAAGTCCCGGAGGTTGTGCAGCCGCACCTCCATGCCCCCGCTGCCGAGCACGCGCCGGATCGGCCCGTGCTCGAGAATACTGGTGAACAGTTCCGGAAAAATGGTGATGACATCAAAAATCATTCATTCAGATCTAGCAGGTCTTCCGGCGGCTCGATTACAATCACCTTCTCTTCGGGGAGGATCTGCTGGCAAATTTCCCGCGCCAGAGGGATCAGGATTTTTTCCCGTTCGGGCCCCGGCGGCGTCACCTCGAGCAGCGCCACGCCCTGCGTGGGCTGGATTCCGGTCACATTCCCAACCTCGGCAAGCCCCTGCGAGGATTTTCTCATCACCCGGCACCCCATGAGGTCGAGCCAGTAGTAGGAGTTCTCCGGCAGCGGGAAACGCTCCTCGTACGGGATCAGAACGTCGCAGCCGCGAAGCTGCTCCGCGTCCGTGATCGAATCTATACCCGAAAATTTGAGGATGATGCGCCCCTTGTGCGGCCAGGCGCCCGTGAGCTGGCAGGGGACCGGCGGCGCTTCCGGCGCGCCAAGATATACCCGGCTTAATTGGCCAAAGCGCTCGGGGAAGTCCGTAGTAATCTCGGCGGCCACCTCACCGCGGCGGCCCTGGGCGCGTACAATGCGTGCAATCGCCAGGAACCGCGGTTCGCCGGTCAATGCTACTCCAGTGCTACTCCAGGATCTCCAGTGTGAAGCGCTTCTTCAGCTTCATTCCCGCGGCGCCGAGGATGGTTCGGATCGACCGTGCCGTCCTGCCCTGTTTTCCGATGACTTTCCCCAGATCGGAGGGGTGCACCCGAAGCTCCAGCACAGTGACCTGCTCGCCTTCAACAGTCCGCACTTGAACGGCATCGGGGAAATCTACAAGCGCCTTCGCGATGGCCTCGATCAGCTCTTTCACGTATCCCTCCTTGCAGCAAGCGATACCGGAGTCCGTGAGTGTGGAAAGAGCCCGTCAGGAAATCCCGGGGATTAACCTGACGCCGTAGCCGCTTCCGCCGCAAGCGCTCAGGACGCAGCGGGTTGAGTCTTGGGCGCTCGCTTAATCAGGCTGCGCACGGTTTCGGAGGGCTGGGCGCCGGCTCCAAGCCAGTGGGCGATCCGGTCGTGTTTGAGCACCACCTCGGGCGGTTCGCGGCGCGGGTTGTACCACCCGATGATTTCCACAAAGCGCCCGTCGCGAGCCTTCTTGTCTTCAATCACCACCACTCGGTAGCTGGGCTTCTTTTTGGCGCCTGCCCTGGCTAAGCGTATCTTGAGCAATCATTCCCCCTTATTGGGATAGGTCTGTGTGAGCGCGCAACCCGCGCCCAACCGGATAAGCGATTGCCGGCGCGGGCCGTGAAGTCTACGCCCGAACCGGAACCGTTTGCATTCGCTGCGTCCACTGTATTCACTGCGGTTTTGCCTGGCCCATCAGCTCCGGCGGAATCTTCAGCCGGCCAAGCTGCCTTCCGAAAAAGCTCTGGCTCATAGACTTCATCATCTTGCGCGCCTGCACATACTGTTTCAGCAATTGGTTCACCTGCTGAACGCTGGTGCCGCTGCCTCTCGCAATGCGCTTTCGCCGGCGTCCATTTATGATCTCATGATTCAGCCGTTCCTGCGGGGTCATCGAGTTGATGATGGCGTCGAGGCTGGTCAGCTCCTTGTCGTCCACGTGGACCTTGCCGGCGTTCTTCAACATGCCGATTTTCGGCAGCATTCC
This sequence comes from Terriglobia bacterium, assembly GCA_050745245.1. Lineage (GTDB taxonomy): Bacteria > Acidobacteriota > Terriglobia > UBA7540 > UBA7540 > RH2-MAG17b. The sequence continues at coordinate 9,462 of JBOGJW010000290.1, forward strand.
CAGCATCTGGTCCAGCGAGCCGAGCTTCGTTACCTGCCGCAGTTGCTCCTGAAAATCCGCCAGCGTGAAGGTGTCCGTCCGCAGCTTGCGGTGGACTTCCAGGGCCTTCTGTTTATCGATGGACTCTTCGGCCTTCTCGATGAGCGAAAGCACGTCACCCATGCCCAGAATCCGCGAGACGATGCGGTCCGGATAGAACACCTCGAGCGCGTCGTACTTTTCGCCCGTGCCAAAGAACTTAATTGGCTGGCCGGTGACGTAATGTATCGAAAGGGCTGCGCCGCCACGCGCATCGCCGTCCATTTTAGTGAGGATCACTCCGGAGGTGCCCAGCCGCTCGTGGAACTCCTGCGCGCTGCGCACCGCATCCTGCCCGATCATCGCGTCCGCAACCAGGAGAATTTCGCTGGGGCGGAGCTTTAATTGCAGATCGCTCACTTCCTGCATGAGCTGCTCATCGATATGCAGGCGGCCGGCGGTATCCACAATCAGCACGTCGTGGCCGCGATCCGCGGCGTCCTTGCGCGCTGCCAAGGCAATATCAATTGGCGAGCTGATCCCCTCGCCCGTGAAAATCGGCGCCTCAATTTGCGAGGCGATAATCGCCAGTTGCTCGCGCGCCGCCGGGCGGTAAACGTCCGTCGAAACCAGCATCGGCCGCCGTTTTTTCCGGGTGAGCCACAGGGCCAGTTTGCCGGATGTGGTGGTCTTTCCCGAGCCTTGCAGGCCGACCATCAGAAAGACCGTCGGGTAGTCCTTAGAGAACAGCAGCAGAGATTCCTTGCGGCCCAGGATTTCAATCAACTCATCACGCACGATGCGGATGATCTCCTGCCCAGGCGTCAGGCTGGAGCGAACGTCCTGGTCCAGCGCCTTGATGCGAATGCGGTCAATAAGCTCCTTAACGACGTTGAAGTTGACGTCCGCTTCGAGCAGCGCCAGGCGCACTTCTCGCAGACTCTCCTCCACCGTCTCTTCGTTCAGCGTTCCCTGGATGCGGACGGCTTTGAAGACGTTCTGAAATTTTTCCTGTAGCGCGTCAAACATAACGTTAGGAAGGAAACACGGAGGCTCTCGAGCACCGCGCTCTTGGCTAGCTTTTATTTTATGGGCCAGTCAGAGCCAAAGTCAATCAGCGCCTCGGCCGCGGTGCAGCGCAGACTTGGCCCCGAACGCGGCGAGCTACCGAAAGCCTGACCAGCGCAAATACGCATTGATTAGCGCCGGTCCGCCCAGCAGCGCGTAGATTGCCGCCGCGCCCAGAAAGCTGCCGTAGGGCCAGTGGTATCCGCGAAACCGGCCGCCGGAGAGCGTGAACGGCACCGCAACCAGCGTTCCCACCACCGAGCCGAGAAGGATCGCCAGGTACGTCAGCGGAATGCCGAGATAGATGCCCACCACGAGCATCAGTGTGACATCGCCGAAGCCGAGGTATTCTTTTTGGGGGTCTCCAAAGCGGTGAAAGAACCACGCCACCCCGTAAAGCAAGCCTGCGCCGAACAACCCTCCGGTAACAGCTCCCACAAGCGACGAAACGGGTCGAGGAAGTGCAATTCCCACCCGCCGGAAGAGCCAGTCGAAGAGAACGTCGTTCACCGGAACCCAAAGGCTGAGCGCCAGGCCGAGCACACCGCCAAAGATCGTGACCGAGTGCGGGATTACCCTCTCACGGAGATCGGTGAAGATCAGCACGATCATCAGCATCCCGAAGACGACCGCCTTCACGAATTCGCTGCCGGGCCCGAACTCCGCAAGCGCTCCCACAAACAGGCATGCGGTGAGAATCTCAACCAGAGGGTAGACGGCTGAGATTGGCTTGTGGCATCGCCGGCAGCGCGCGCGCAGCACGAAATAGCTAAGGACAGGAATATTGTCGTACCACCGGATTACCGAGCCGCAGGCAGGACAGCGCGAGCGCGGCGCGACTACTGACTGGTGATGAGGCAGCCGCGCGATGCAGACATTGAGAAAGCTGCCGAAAATCAGCCCGAAAATAGCCGCGAAGCAGTAGAGCAGGGCCGGTGGGTATAGCGACATAGCATTACGCGGAGTAGCGGCGATTTTATATCGCCATCAATCCAGTATTCTCAATGGCCGCATGGCGGCATAAAGCCGTCGCTACTTCGAACTTTCAACTCGCAACTTTCGACTGCTCTTGAAGCAGCGCCGGTAAAACCCCATAGTATGCCACGTCATTATATCACTGGTAAACCGCCGGGCTGTTTCACGAGCCGCCGCTCCCATTCTCCGCAGGCTTGAGCGGTCTCGAGCCGCCCGCAGGATCGCCGAGGCGAGCGCCTCGGGCGAGCGCGGTTGCACGAGGAAGCCATTCTCACCTTCGGCGACGAACTCGGGCAGGCCGCCCGTGCGGCTGGCAATCACCGGCACACCATAGGCCATCGCCATCAGCGCCGACGATCCGAGTCCTTCCGAGCGCGACGGCATGATGAAGAGATCGAGCGATTGCATAAATGATTCCAGGTCCGCGAGAAATCCCAGCACCTGCACACTTCCGGCGTTGCCGCACTCCTGCTCCATCGAGCGCCTGAGGGGGCCGTCGCCGGCGAGCAAAAGGCGTGCGCTGGGCAGATCCGTTTTAAGAAGCCGAAAGGCCTCGATTGCGACGTCCTGGCCCTTTTCCCAGGTGAACGCGCCGGCC
>JBOGJW010000291.1:0-16576 GCA_050745245.1 Terriglobia bacterium
CCACCTCGACGGAACGCCGACCGCGCGCGCCCAAGCCGCAGGCCGCGCGGCTCAGGTGATCGAGCGCGAGGCCGCGGAGCTGAATGAAGCGCAGCCTGCGCCAGCCCGCGTGGGCGTCTTCTACGACCGGCGCTCTTACATGGTGGGCGGATCGCAGCCGACCCTTTCGAAGCTCGGGAATGCTGAGCGCGATTCGCTCCTGGGCGTCTACCGCGCGTTCTTCGAGAAGCAGATTCCTGTCGATTTTGTGAACTCCAGCGATATTCAGCGCGGCAGGCTGCGCGATTACCGCATCGTGTTCTTCCCTTTTTCCGTGATGCTCAGCCGGGCCGTGGCTGATGGCATTCGCGCCTATGTCGAAGCGGGCGGCACCGCCGTTGCCGGAGCACGGCTCGCCTGGAATGATGCGCGCGGCTATGCCAGCGCAGTTATTCCAGGCTTTGGTCTGGACCGGGTGTTCGGCGGGCGCGAGCGCACAATTGAGCCCGCCGCAGCACCTCGGATGATGCCGGAACCTGGCACGGAGCTTTCAGGATTGCGAGCGGGCTGGGCGATCCCCGGCTCAGCATTCGAGGAGGCGCTTGAGCCGCACGCGGGGGCGAAGATCATGGCTCGCTTCTCTGATGGAGCGCCGGCGATCATCGAGAATCACTACGGCAAAGGAACCGCCATCCTGATCGGCTCCTTTCCTGCGCTCGCCTACCAGCGCGAACACAATGCTGCCACGCGCGCGCTCTTTCTCGCCTTGGCCCGCGCGGCCGGAGTGCAACCGGAAATTGAGGTTTCGGGCGTAATGCCTCAGTTTCAGGCGCGTAGAGGCGGCTTTACGCCGCCATTTTTGGATGGCGGGATAAACCCGCCGCTACATCCGCGCCCGAAACTGAGGCATTACGTTTCGGGCTCCTCTCAGGTTGAGGTACGGCGGCTCGTGAGTCCTGAATCGCAATTTGTCTTCGTCTTCAACCATGCGGAAGAAGCCACCGCCGCCACGATTGCCATCCGTCTCCCCTGGCGCCCGCGAGCGGCACGCGACTTGATCACGGGAAGCGCCGCGCCGGTCAGCTTTGAAAATGGCGAAGCCGTGCTGCACATGAACCTTCCCGCCGGCGGGACGTGGATCGTAAGATTGATCCATTGAATCATTGGTTCATTGATTCATTGAAGGACTCAATCACTGAGCGATTCAATGGCGCAACATCCCAATGATTCAATGGCTCAATGAACCAATGAACAAATGTGTTCTGGTTGCCGACCTTGGCGGCACCAAAATCGCCGCTGCCCGCGTGATAAGCGACGGGCGGATCAGCGACGTGGTGAAGACCGCAACTCCGCCGGAGGGCGGCGACGCCGTAGTTCAAGCATTGCTTGAACTCTTGTCGGGCCTCCCCGGGAAAGGTGTGCATACCGTAGGCGTAGCCGTGCCCGGATTGGCGTACCCCGGCGGCGAAGTTTGGGCGCCGAATATCCGCGGCTGGGAGCGGATGCCGCTCGGCGCAATCTTAAAGCGTCACTTTAGGATGCCCGCGCTCGTCGAGAGCGATCGCAACGCCTGTATCATGGGTGAGGCTTGGCGCGGCGCGGCCAGAAACTGCCGGGATGCCGTATTCGTGGCCGTCGGCACGGGTATCGGTGCAGGCATTATCAGCGGGGGAAGCCTGCTTCGCGGCCACGCCGGGCTCGCCGGCTGCCTCGGCTGGGTCACTGTGCGGCGCACACCGTCGCGGAGCCTTGCCGATTCTGAACGGAGCGCGGAGGACACGGCGGCCGGTCCCGCCATTGGCCGCGCTGCTACAAGGTTATGGGGAGAATCCACGAGCGCCCGCGATGTTGTCGCTCGCGCCCGGCGGGGCGACCGCGCGGCGGTCCGCCTTCTCGCCGAAGCGGGTCGCGATCTGGGGGTGGCGCTGGCCGGCGTGGTGAGTATCCTCAATCCCGAAATCATTGTCATTGGAGGCGGCGTTGCATCGGCCGGCTCCCTGCTGCTCTCCCCTGCGCGAGAGACCATGAAGCGCTTGGCGCAGCCGCTGGCGGCGCGGCAAGTCCGAGTAGTACGCAGCAAACTCGGAGCGCGCGCCGGACTGCTGGGCATGGCGCGCATGGCGTTAGACGCGGAAGCCGGACGAGTACGTCCTGGCTTTTCGCGCATTCCAGAATCCTGAATTTGAGTTTTGAAATTTGAGATTTGAGAGCGCGCTTTGGGACTCACGCGTCTCAAAACCTTAGAATCTCCAATCTCAGATTTGAAAATTTGAGATTGGCTGTCTCCAGAGGATGCAGCACAAATTCCAGGCTGGTCCGCTCCAATGGAATCCACGCACCGCACTGCGCTGCTGATCACGATCAACGCCTGCATGTTTGTTTTTGGCGTGGTGCTGCTGCTGATGGGCGCCTTGCTGCCCGCCCTTCACGTCAGCAACGCTCGCGCAGGCGGGCTGGGCGCGTTTCCGCTGGCTGGAATTCTGGTGGCCACCGCGGCCATCGGCCCGGTGCTTGATCGCGCGGGAGCCAAGGCGGCGCTGGCCGGAGCGCTGGCGGTGATTGCCATCGCGCTGGCCGTGATGCCGCTGCTCGCGAACTACGCGGCGCTGGCCGGGGCGGCGCTCGCTTACGGGCTGGGCGGCGGCGTCCTCAACACCACCACCAACTCGCTCATTGCCAGCCTCAGCGCTTCCGGCCGCGGCGCTGCCCTGAACGTGCTCGGATTCTCGTTCAGCCTGGGCGCGATCACGGCGCCCCTGCTGATGTCCTCGGTGGGCGAGGGAGCCTCTCCGGCGCTCGTGCTGCGCATTCTCGCGCTGGCCGCGCTGGCGGTGCTCGCTCCGGTGCTTCTGCTGCACTTCCCCGCCCCGGCCCATCCGCACACTCCCCTTCGCGATCTTCTCAGAGTGCTCAATCAGCCGCTGGTTTGGCTGTTCTGCGCGCTTCTCTTTTTCGAATCCGGGAATGAGAACTGCATGTTCGTATGGGCGGCGAAGGTGCTTGCCGAAACGCTGCACGCCGCCGCGAAGCGCGCGGACCTGGCGCTGCTCGGGCTGAGCGCCGCGCTCGGCGCGGGCCGCCTCCTAGCCATTTTCTGGTTGCGCTGGATTGGAAGCCGCAATACCCTGCTGCTTTCGGCGGTGGTCACGATTATCGGCGCGCTGCTGGCGCTCAGCCATGCGCGCTTTGGATGGATGCTGGCGGGCTTCGTGGTGATCGGCCTGGGCATGTCGGCCATCTTCCCCACCGCGCTGGGCCTCACGGGCGATCGCTTTCCTTACCAGATGGGAACGGTGTTTGGAGCGGTGATGGCGGTCGCCATGATTGGCGGCATCCTGGGGCCGCTCGCCGGCGGCTGGGCGGCGAGCGCGGGGGCGTCGCGCGTCCTCATCATCCCGATTGCCGCCCCGGCGATGATCGCAGTCCTCACTTTAACGGTGACGAGGAGGAGCCGGAAGGCGTAGGCCCCGGATGTCCGAGTTGTCGCATCATATCTTTTTTGGTATATTGGTGTGTGGCATGGACTGTCGAGACTCAGAATGAAACGGTCGATGCGGAGATTGAAGCATTGCCAGCAGACATGCGCGCAAGGCTGTCGCGCATTACCCTTCTCATTGAGGAAATGGGTCTCGAACACGTCGGTGAGCCGCACGTGAAACACATCGAAGGGCGTTTATGGGAGATGCGGCTCAAGGGCCGTAGTGGGATTTCACGGGCGCTGTACGTGACGGCTACGGGCCGGCGGGTTGTAATTGTGCGGGTTTTCGTGAAAAAGACGGAGAAAACACCGCTGCGCGAGATCGAGCTGGCGCTGGCTCGCGCCAAAACGGTCGGGTGACGGAGGTGCAGCGATGGCGCGCATGTCTCAGATGCACAAGCGCTGGATGAAGGAGGCGGAGTATCGGAAGGCATACGATGCTCTTGAGGAAGAGTTCGCCCTGGCAAAGGCGGTGATCGATGCCCGGAATCGCGCGGGGCTCACGCAAACGGAACTTGCCCGAAAAATGGGGACAACACAGCCGGTAGTGGCGCGGATCGAGGGCGGGCGGACGCGGCCCTCTATGCGAACGCTGGAACGGCTCGCGGAAGCTACAGGCTCCCGGCTGCTCATCAGATTTGAGCCTCGTCATGCGAGGCGAACTGCGAGTTAAAGCGTCAATTGCGCCCGAGCTGTTCGCTTCCGGTGTATGCACCTAACCAGTCAGGCTGATCACCTATGGATCATTCGACCCGGCGTGATTTTGTGAAGGGCGTGGGCCTCGGCGCGGCCGGGCTGTCATTGCCGGCGCTGGCGGCCCCGCCGGATTCTCAAACCGCGCCGCCGGCGTCCGGCGTGCAGCCACAAACGATGCCTGGGCGCCCTCCGGCGGCGGGCGTGGGAGCGGCGGGCCCGGCTCGAGTCATGTCCATTGCGGCTCATCCGGGAGACGCCTTTTTCGCCATGGGGCTGCCTATCGCTTTAGCGGTACTGCAGGGCGGCCATGGCATGTTCCTAAGCCTTTCGCTCGGCGAAAAAGGCTCGGCCAGCATTCCGCCGGAGCGCTACGGCGCGATGCAGCGCGACGCCTCCGAGCACGCCGCGCGCGAGATGGGCGCGCCGGCGGCGTTTCTTGCGTATCCCGACGGTGAGATCCCGGCGAATGATGAAGCGGCGTTTGCGGTGTGCGATCAGATCCGAAGCTACAAGCCCGGCGTCGTCATCACCCACTGGCGCGGAAGCTGGCACAAGGATCATCGCGCCTGCTACAAAGTGGTGAATGACGCCATCTTCTATGCCGCGCTGCCCGCGCTCGCGCGCCACGCTCCCGCGCACTCTGTCGGGAAGCTTTTCTTCGCGGACAACTGGGAAGACGCGGAAGGCTTTACTGCTGATACTTACCTTGACGTAGCTCCGGCCTTTGCGCGCTGGCTTGAAGCGTGCGCCATGTTCCCTATGTGGCGGGGCGAAACGGGTTTTCGCTATAACACCTATTATCAGAGCCTCGCCGCGGCGCGAGGCTGCGTGAGCGATTTCAAATACGCCGTGGCCCTCATGTCACCCTCCGAGCAGCTTGTCCGCCGCGCGCACTCTCTTTAGCGGCTTGCGCCCACCAGCGGAAAAAACGTAAGCTGGCGATGAGGTTTATTGCCGGATGTAGAGGCGGCTTAATGCCGCCACCTGAGAGCTTCTGTTGTATATTCTGCGTGATTTTCTGCTGATCTGCGCTTGCTGTTCATTTGCGTACTACGCCCTCGCGGTGATCTCCGGATTTCTGTTCAGCCGGCGCGCCCGCAAGCTTCCTTCTTCGCCCCGCCCCACGCCCGGCGTCGCGCTGCTAAAGCCGCTCCATGGCTGCGACGACGACCTGCTGCTGAACCTGAAGAGCTTTATGGAGCTGGATACGGGCGGCGCGGCGATGGAATACGTCTTCGGCGTCGCGCACGAAAATGATCCTGCGCTCAAAGTGATCGAAGAAATCCGGCGGCTTTATCCCGCGGCGCGCATCACCGTGACCGTGGGCGATGAGCCCTCTGCAAACCGCAAAGTAGGAAAACTGCTGCGGATTCTCCAAGCGCCGATCAGCTCAGAAATTCTGGTGATGAGCGACGCCGACGTGCGCGTTAGCCGCGATTACTTGTGGCGCATTCTGGGCGAGCTCGAAGGCGATCCGAACGTCGGAATGGCAACCTGCGCCTACAAGGGAATTGCGCCGGCGGGAGGTCTTGGGGCGCGGCTCGAATCGCTCTTCATCAACACCGACTTCACGCCCACGGCGATCCTCTCCTGTTATCTCGAGCCGATGCGCCATGCCTTCGCGGCGACCGTCGCGCTGCGCCGGAGCACCCTCGAGGCGGCCGGAGGACTCGACACCGTGAAGAACGCATACGGCGACGATTTTGCGCTCGCGCGGCGCGTGGCCGCGCTCGGTTACGAGATTCGCCTCTCCAGCTCAATCGTCACGATGGTCTGCGAGAAGCTGACGTTCCGCGAGTTCTGGAGGCGCCAGATGCGCTGGGCGCGAGTAGATCGCAAAATCCGGCCTGTGAGCCTGGGGCGAATGCTGATCAACGGGCCCTTCTGGGCGCTGCTGGTTTTGCTCACGCCGGGGCTCAGCATTGCGGGCGCGGTGATTGCGGCGATTGCGCTCGGGGCGCGCCTGGGCATGGCCGCCTGGACGTATCGTCGCGTTCTCCAACTCCCGGTGCGCTTAAGCGATCTCCTCTTGACGCTGCTCAAAGACCTGTTGATGCAGGCGGTATGGATTTCCAGCCTTGTGGGCGATACGGTCGAGTGGCGCGGGCGAAAGCTGCGCCTGCTCGAGACGGGAGAGATGGAGGAGGTTTAGGGATTATAGCGGGGTAGCGCAGCGCGCTACTCTGCCACGGCAAGCGCCCGAGAATTTGTCATGTGCAGCGCCTCGCGGGCGAGCGTTCCGGCAGCGCCAAAGCCGAGGGGCAATCGAAAAACGACGCCCATGGTGCTGATAGCGATCCCGGCGGCCAGCAGCGCGGCGCGCGAGCCGTAGGAGTGGAATCCGAGGATGAGCACCGCCTGCAACACGCCGAGTCCTGCGGGGGTGATGGGCACCGCGCTGAGGAAAAGCTCAGCGGGCTCGAAAGCGAGCACCTGCGTCATGGGCGCGTGGATTCCAAAGCTGCGCAATTGAAAATACAGCAAAAAACCCTGCGCGGCGAAGATTGGCGTGCGGATCAGCATCAGGCGCAGATAATGTGAGATGCGCGCATCCCGGAAGCTGACGAGCGACGGGCGCTCGTAGATCCAGCGGGCCAGATGCGAGGAGGGCCGCCCACGAAGCCAGAAATACGCCACCAGGCACACGCCCAGCGTGCCTCCCACGGGATAGTACCACCCCTTCCCGAGCAAAGAGTCCGGCACGAGCAGCGCCGCCGCTACGCCCATCAGAGCCATCACCAGGAAATCGATAAGGCCCAGAAAAATCATCGTGGCGCCGCCTGAAAACAGAGCTATGCCCTTCCGCCGCCGCATAAACAGCACCAGCGCCGCCCCGCCCGCCACCTGGTTGATCACCTGCAGAAAGTACTGCGCGGCGTTTACCGGGAGCATCTCCCGAAAGCTGGTGCGGGCGTGGAAATAGCTGAAGAGCTTCGCATACAGCAGCGTCTCGCCAAAGAACCAGACGGCAAACGAGCCGGCGCACGCGAGCACGAACCAGAACAGATCGGCGTTCCGCACGGCGCGGGCAAAATCTCCAAGTGAGATTCCTCGCGCCAGAACCACCAGGATAGCGGCGGCGAGGCCGTAAGCGACAGCCTTCCGCAGCCAGCTTGATTTGCCGCGCTCTGCCGGCGGCGCTCCGCGGCGAGCCTCGGGGACCGGCGCTTCTCCGGGCGCGTCATCGCTCGTCTCGGTCTGATGGAACATTGAATTGAGCCTTCAGGACTATTATAGGCCAGTGCGGGGTTACGTGCGGTTTTTACCAGGTTGGTGAGAAACCTGGCCCATACGGCGCGGCGGCGATTTTATACTGCCATTACTCCAGGATTCTCAATGGCCGCGTGGCGGCATAAAGCCGCCGCTACACGCGTTCAGCAACATTTTAGCGGGTAGCCACGGTCCCGCCGCGCCAGCTCGCGGAAAGTTGAAAGCGTAATTCCATTGCGGCGAATCGCCTCGCGTACGGCGGAGCCGGTGAGGATTTCGGTCTCGATCGCGCGAGAATCAGACCGCGAAGCGTGATTGCCGCTGGGGCGCTCGGCAGGGTGAAAGTAGAACTCGGTGATGGAACCGGCTGGCAGGCGCGCCAGAACGCTCGAGACGTAGTCTTCCGTCATACGAGCGGTCTGGTGGAAACCGAGCGTGCATGTGTTTCCTGCGATGCCGCGGCGGCGCATCTTTCGGGAGGCGCGCCCGGAGAGCCAAAGAAAAATCAGATGGTCGCGCAGTTTGCGGGGCCAGTGATCGCGGGCGAGCGAGAGCGTCGCCCACACCGGCTCACGGAGCAATCGCATATAGGGCACGCGATATTCGCCGGCAAGCTCGACAAAGATCTCCGCCAGCATGGGGTGCAGGTGCAGATTGTGGTGTGCGTTGATGTGGTATAGGTATCCAACCAGCTCGAGGTGGCGTTCGACTTGCGCCCGCAGCTCGTCGCGCAGCCGGGCTCGCAGGCCAGGGCGCAGCGCATAGCGCAGCCCCGCCCAGACCTCACCGGGCGGAAAACGGCCCGCATCATCCACCAGCCCGCGAAGCTGGCGCGGCGGCAGCAGGCTCAGGCCGTTGCAGACCACCGCGTGCAGGCCAACGTCGAGGCCGGGGCAGTCGCGCGCGGCCGCCACCGCTTCTGCGCAGCCGGGCTCGGCAACCATCAGGCTAGCGCTGGTCAGCACGCCCTCGCGGTGCGCGCGCAGGATGCCGGCGTTGGTTTCGCGCGAGCGCCCAAAATCATCGGCATTGATAATGAGCGCCCTCATGGTTGGCAGGGGCAGCCACGGCGCCGCTTTTGTGCCGTCGGTTTTTCATTCGGTGACGGCACAGACCCACGGCACGCAAATCGTGCCGCGACGGTACATGCCCACGGCACGCACACCGTGCCGTGGCTACCAGTACGGGACGCTGGCTACCAGATCTTGCATTGTTCGGCGGGCGGCCGCACCATCGGCTCGCCCGGCTTGCAATCGAACGCCTCGGCGAAGGCAGGCATATTCGAGAGCGGGCCGTTCGTCCGGAAGCGCGGGATCGGATGCGGGTCCGTAGTGGCGAGCAGGCGGGCAAATTGCGGCCGGATATTCTCCGCCCAAATCTGCGCGTAGCCAAGGAAGAAGCGCTGATCGGGCGTGAATCCGTCGATCTTAGTCTGCGACTTCGCTTCTGGAGTCTGCTGGAACGCGGCGTAGGCAATCGCAAGGCCGCCAAGATCGGCGATGCTCTCGCCGAGCACGAGCTTGCCGTTTTCGTGCAGGTTGTCCTCGACGATGTAGCTGTCGAACTGCTTCTGCACGCACTGCGCGCGCGCGTTGAACCGCTTCAGATCCTGCGGCGTCCACCAGTTCACCAGGTTACCGTGCGCGTCAAACTGGCGCCCCTCGTCGTCGAAGCCGTGCGTCATCTCATGGCCGATTACCACTCCCATCGCGCCGTAATTCACCGCGTCATCAGCGGCCGGATTGAAGAACGGAGGCTGAAGAATGCCCGCCGGGAACACAATCTCGTTCATGGACGGATCGTAGTAGGCATTGACGGTAGGCGGCGTCATCTCCCACTCGGTACGGTCGACGGGCTTGCCGATCTTGTTCACGTCGCGGTTAAATTCGAAATTCACGGCGCGGAAGACGTTCTCGACGTACGGCCCGCCTGTGACATGGAGCTTCGAGTAGTCGCGCCACTTTACGGGGTAGCCGATCTTCTTCACCAGGAGCTGGAGCTTCGCGGCTGCGTGCTTGCGCGTCTCCGGGCTCATCCAGCTCAGCGTCGAAATGTCGCTGCGCAGCGCGTCAATTAAGTGGTTCACCATGTCCATGGCTCGCGCTTTCGCTGAGGGCGGGAAAGCCACCTGGACGTATTGCTCCCCCAGGGCCATGCCCAGCCCGCCGTCCGCGGCGCGAACGCAGCGCTTCCAGCGCGGCAAAATTTCCTTCGCTCCGGTCAGAGTCTTGATATTGAAATTGAAGTTCTCATCTACAAATGGAGTGGAGAGGTACGGCGCGGCCATGTCGATGAGGTGCCAGCGCAGGTAAGTCTTCCAGCTTGAGAGGGGCGCTGAGCCCAGCGCGCGGTTCATGGTTTTAAAGAAGCCGGGCTGGCCCACGTTGATGGAGTCGAGATGCGGCCGGCCCGTTTCTACAAAATAGTTCCCCCAGGAAAATTCGGGAGTGAGCCGCCTCAATTGCGGCATGTCGAGCTTGTGATACACCGCCTTCGGGTCGCGCAGTTGGACCGGGGTCATCGACGAGCGGGCGAGCTCGGTCTCGAGATTCATGACCGTCTGCGCTTCTTTGGGCGCATCCTCCGGCTTATCGCCCAGCAGCTCGAACATCTTGGTGACGTGCGCCGTGTACTGCTGGCGAATCTGCTTCGATTTCGGGTCCTGCTTCGTGTAGTACGTGCAGTTAGGCAGGCCCAGCCCGCCCTGCTCGGCGTCGCCAATCATCAGGTTGCTGTTCTTGAAGTCCTGCTCGGAGCCAAACTGGAAGAGCGCGTTCACTCCCATGCTCTGGAGCCGTGCAATTTCGGCCTCGAGACTGCGGCGGTCGTGAATTTGGCTGATGCGCTGGAACTCGGGATCGAGCGGCTTCGCACCCTCCGCCTCGATCTGTTTGGTATTCATGCAGCTCGTCCAAAAATCACCGAGCTTCTGGGTGTTAGAGCCCTTTGGGGCGTTTTTGTCCGCCGCGTCCTTCTCCAATATCTGGCGCAGGATATCGCGATTGTGCTCCGCCAGCTCGTTGAAGGTGCCCCAGGCCGGATATGCCGGCGGGATCGGGTTCTGCGCCATCCAGCCGCCGTCGGCGTACTCATAGAAGTTCACGCACGGCTTCACCTTGGTGTCCAGATTCTTGGGATTGAGAGCCGGAGCTGGCAGAACCGCGACGGCGCTTTTCGGCTTCGGCTGGCTTTTGTTCGAGCAGCCGGAGACAGACAGCATGGCGATTAATATCGCGCAAAAAGGGCCAGCGTTCCGCAACAGACTCGAATGGCGCATCGGCGAATTCACCTTCGCATCAGAGATTTTCCCCCGCCCCGGCGCGGGAGGATAAGCTCCAAATGGTAGCAGAATTGAGCCCTGCGGCGCTATGAGGCCACGATCTCCGGCGTAGCGCAAGCGTCTCGCTGGCGTTTTCAAATGCCGGCGGGACGCCAACGCTACAACTCGTTTTGCTGTTTTGGGTCTGCGACCGGCCGCGTTTGCTTGGGAGGGCGTTGTCGTTTTGCATTAGGCCGTTCTAATGTTCTTTGTTTTCAACGATCAATAGGCTTCGTTCCGATAAAATAAACTCGGCGTCACCCCCGCGCAAGCAGGGGGGCCATTAGGGTGACGGATTCCCGCTCCCCCGCCTGCGCGGAGGACAAGCTTCGGGGGAATGACTGCAAACGGCCCTGGGTTGCCGCCGCAGGGCCACGCTGCGCTATCCGCTTCTTGTACATGTCGGCGCTCTCCTTCCCAGTGTGGCACAGGCGATAGCCGGAATGGAGACCAGTGGGACAGTTTTTATTGGTGTTTGGTGATGGGACGTAAGCCGGGACGGTGGAGCGATTAGATACGCACCGCGTTTCGCGAGATGTATTCGTCCATCCACGTGTCCGGCCCGATGTAATGGAACGCTTCGGCGTATTCGAGGCCGTATTTCTCGCCGGCCGCGCGGCCCTGGTGTTCGACGGCCAGTTTAGTGAATTCATTGATTGCCGCCGTCTCATCGCCAGCAAAGGCGGGCAATCGCAGGTTGCGCTCGGCAAGCGACGCATTGAGGTCCTTCACGAAGTGGATCATCATGGTGCGGCACGACCTGAGGCACGCAAGCTTCGCGTCCAGCGTAGGACCGATGTCAACAACGCGATTCACCAGTTGCGGACCTCGCGCGAAGTAGTATTTCTCCGTCACGGCATGCGGCTTCAGGCCCACGGCAAAATGCTCGGGCAGATCGAGGTGATCCCCGGCCATCCAGCACGCCGCCTGCACGGCCTGCGCGGTGAAATAGTGGTCGGGATTTTCTTCGTAATGTCCCCAGGGATCGTACGAAAAAATGGTATCGACCTTGAGCAGGCGAAACAGAAAGATGAGGCGGCCGCGGATGTCGGTGGGCGAGACCGCGTCCATTCGATGGTTCCGGTAGCTGAGATCGAACGCCTGCTTCAAGCCCGATGCTTTCAAGAATGCGGCGGTGTCCCGCTCGTTGGCGAGGACGGTCTCACCCAGCGTCAGATCGTAAGAGTCCTTCTCGTCGTTGCTGGTCCGAATGAAATATCCCGCATACCCCTCTTTGAGAAGCTTGCAGACCGTGCCGCAGGCAAAGAAGGGTCCGTCATCCAGGTGAGGCGTGATCAGCGCCAGCACCTTCCCCTTGTGAGGCTCTCCGGGCGCCGCGCGTTCAATGAACACGCCACTCGCAGCGGAGGGCGCCTGCGCCTGGGCAGATGCCTGCGACGCGCCCAGCAGCCCCAGCGCGCCGGCAAAAAAGTCACGCCGTTCCATCGAATGGCTCTCTTAAAATCTATTAAACAGCTTTCATGAGGACTTGGCGCAAGCACTGGCCCACAATTCGATCTTCTCCCGGCTGCAACATCCACACCGCGACGACCACAGTATTTACCAGCGTCGGCGGCCAGCCGTCATCGGGTTTGCTGCTTCCCGTGCCAAAATTTAGCTCGATGCTGGGATTTCCCTGTCGCAACTCCTCTGCCACCTGAAGCGGGGAGATTTTTACCCGGTTCTGGTCATAAGTGACCAGCAAATGTGGCGCGTGGTTCGCGACCGGCGGAACAAAGGTTGTGCACTTCACCGTCGGGATTCCATGGAGCTCTTGGGCGATCAAATTGACTCGGCGTTGAAACTCCTTTTCCATGCCCTCGTCTGTCTGGCTGAGAAACCAGTCGATGGCAGCGACCATGCCCACAATTTGCTCCTTGGCCACCTTCATGCCCCGCCCCACAGTATTCGAAAACGGGTTGTTGTTGGCCATCGCTGCTTCAATCAGCTCCTTCCGCCCAAGCAGCAATCCCGAGTTCTGGGGGCCTCGCATGCCCTTGCCCCCGGAGAACGTGACGAGATCAAATCCCATCTTGGTGTAATCCCATAAACGCGATATCGGCGGCGTGTCCGCCGCAGCATCATTAAAGCAGGGGACGTTATGCTGATGCGCTACGCGAATCCAATCCTCGCGGCCGATGCGGCCGCGATCAACCGCCTTGTTCAGGTAATGGCAAAGCACTGTTTTGCCGGTGAAGGCTTTTTGGTAATCGTCCAGGGTCGTCACTTCCACGAACTTGATGCCGCAGTTGCGGAGCGCATGATCGTATTCGTAGCGATGAGCTTTCTGGATAATTACTTCGTTTTTCAAGCCGGTCATGTCGGTAGGGATATGAAGGACGGCCGGTTGATTGTCGCTGGTAGCACGAGTAACACAGGCCGCCGTGCCGAGCGTCAGTGCGGAGGCGGCCCCGTCCGTCACGAGCGCGGCTTCGCATTGTAGCCGCCGGGCGAGGTATTCTCCGGCCTTCTTCTGTAGCTCGAGCAGTCGCACCGGATGCTTGGCCGCCACCACGACGGCCGCCTGAACCGAAGGCGGCATAATGGAGGCCGTCAGGATGGTGTAAGTTCCCGCGGCATTGATGATCTTCGTGACCCCAAGCTTGTCGTAATAGTCCACGCCGGGATCGGGTACGGGCGGCGCGGAAGCATCGAGACGGGCGGCGGAGGCCGCTAAACCGCCCAAGGCGACCATTCCGCCACTCCATTTGAAAAATTCTCTTCGTGAACTCGATGGATTCATGGGACAGCTCCCCTGCGGAGATTCACGACGCTTCAGAATATGTATTTGAGCGCAAACTGAATTTCACGGTTATCGAGCTTGGTGCTTGTAATGTGGCCAAACGTCCCGGTGCCGAACGAGCCGCTCGGGTTAGCGAACTGGGGAGTATTAAAGGCGTTGAAAAACTCAGCTCGGAATTGCAGAAGCTGCTGCTCCCTGAATGGCATGCGGAAATTCTTCATCAGCGATAAGTTGAACGTGTGCGTTCCGGGCCCGAAGAGCGGGTCGCGGGGCGAATTGCCATACGTGTATCCCGCCGAGGTAAAGGCATTCGGATTGAACCACAAGGAGGGTCCCGGATTGGCAAGGGTCAAGCCCTGGCCCGCCACCAGGTTGGGACGCTCCCAGTTGTTGCCGTTGTTTTCGCTGTCGAAAGCCTGCTCGACATCGAACGGAAATCCGGTGGCGAGTGTGATAATGCCGCCCGTTTGCCAGCCGCCGAGCAAGCCTCCAGTGAAGCCCCTCAAGTTTTTCCCTGGCAACTGGTAAACGTATCCCAGGGTGAGATTCTGCGGCTGGTCGAGCAGTCCATTGCCGCGGTTGGCCTGGAGGTCTCTGGGATTAGGGCAACCGCATCCGCCGTTATTCATGGAGTTGGAGTAATCGTCGATTTCATGCTCCCAGGTGTACGAGGCTGTGAAGCTGAGACCCTGGGAAAAACGGCGCTCGTACCGGGCCTGCAACGAATGATAGATGGTGTCGACGCCAAAAGCTTCCATCCTGATATTGGCGTATTGCGGCCAGGGTCTTCGCGCCTGGATATTACCGGGCCCCGGGCTGGGCACATTCCAGTTATTCATACTCGTATCGGCGTGCGTGCCTTTATCGCCCACATAGCCAACCTCGACAAGGTTATTCGAACCGAACTGCTTCGAGACCGTCAGGTTCCAATTCTGCACGTAAGTATCCGGATGGAACTGGCCCGCCGGCAGAGTTGTAGCATTGAAAATCGGAGTGGTGGGGTAGAGAGACGCCGGAATCGGATTTTGAAGTGTGGCGACCGGACCGATGGCCGGGTTGATAATCGTAAGGCTGCCCGCAGTGGGCGGATTGAGCTGCAGGATATTGAGGTTGTCGAACTGGCCCCCAAAGTAGAAGATGCCGTATCCTCCGCGAACGACCGTACTGAACGGCAACCGGTACGCGAAGCCGAGTCGCGGACTGAAGTCGCGATTGCTGACGTAGTACAGGTTATGAACCACGCGCAAGGGTGACGGCCAAAAGACGGGTGATACCGGGTTGACGTCCCAAAGCAGGGTGTCCGTAATTCCATTTACGTCGACGGACGGAGGAAAGATATCCCACCGGATACCGAGATTCAGGGTCAGCTTCGGCGTGGTTCGCCAATCGTCTTGAGCATAAAGCGCATACCGCCATTCCCGCGCTTTTGTAATCGGAACGCCTTCAGGCGTCAGAATAGTTCGCGGATAGCCCAGCATGAAGGCGGCTTCCGGATCCCCGGAGATGTCGCTGGTAAATTCGATCCTTCCGAAGGGCCAGTTGTTCGACGTGGCATCGTCCATCAGTTTGCGCACGTCCGCTCCGAACTTGAGCGTGTGAGCTCCCTTGCTCAGCGTGAGGTTATCAACCCATTGGAACGTTTTGCTGTTGTCCAGATTCGAGGATGCCAGATTATCGCTCAAATTGAGATAGCCCGAGACGTTGATCTCCGGAAATCCCTCCTCATCCTTGCGCAGCGGCCGTCCGTTCGGCCCCCCTACATTCATCCCCGTAATACCAAGCGACTCGATAGTGAAATTGGTGTTCGTGAAATCACTCAATTGCGTATAGTTCTCGAAATCGAGCCCGCCGCGCAGCTCGTTGATGAGAGTCGGGCTGAAAATGTGGACGTATTGGACTGCCAGGTTGTGAATCGGGTAATTGCCTGTGAGCGAGAAATTCGGGTTCAGATCCGTACTCGGAAAACGGCGGTCGGCGTAGATGTAATGCACAAACACCTGGTTCCTGGGATTGAAGTACTCATCGACTCGTCCGATGCCCTGGTCGACACCAAGGTATCCGGACGATGCTCCAGCGTAATTCGTGGTGCCCGCGATATTGGGCGACGGCATGTACTTGTTGAGGAGGTTCAGGGAAACGGGGTCCAGAAGGCCCGTGGGGATGATATTGTTTGGGAACGGCTGGCCAGTTAAGGGGTCCACCACCGGCTTCTTGTCTGAGGAAAAGTCGCCCGCCTTCTGCGCCGCAGTCGGAACCACGGCCGTCCCGGCCTGCTGACCGATCTCCCGGAGACCTTCATAGCTCAAAAAAAAGAACGTCTTATCGTGCCGGATCGGCCCGCCCAGCGTCGCCCCGAACTGGTTCTGTTTCAAAATGTTTTTCGGAAGCGGCGCCGGGCGGAAATAATCCCGGGCATCCAGCGCGTTGTTGCGCAGAAATTCGAAAGCATCGCCGTGGAACTGGTTGGTGCCCGATTTGAGCTGAATGTTGGTGCTCGCGCCAGCATTACCACCATACTCGGCCGAATAGTTTCCCGTCTGAACCTTGAATTCCTGAATGGCGTCCACAGAAGGAAACAGGTTAACGTAGTTGTGCCGATTATTTACCATCGTTATGCCATCAACGTTGATCTGCTGCCAGATGTAGCGCTCTCCGTTCACCTCAATAGATGATCCGTTCAGCCTGGAAGAAATCAGACTTGGATTTTGCACCTGCACGCCGGGAGTCAGCACGCCAAGACTATCAAACTGGCGCCCGTTCAAAGGCAAATCGACGATGCTGCGGGTCGTGACCACCACGCCGGTCGTCGCATTCTCGGTCTGCAACAACGGCGCGGCCCCCGTCACCGAGACGGTTTGCTGCACCGCGCCGAGTTGCAGCGTGAAATCCACCCGCGCCATCTGGTCCAGGCTGAGCGCGATATTCGCCCGCCGGTCGGTCTGGAAACCCTGCTTCTGAATTTCGATGGTATAGGCTCCGGGCGTCAGATAGTGGACCTGGTAATCTCCGGTCGCAGACGTTTCGACGGAATGAACGGTACCTGTCGACAGCGCCATGATCTTCACGGAAGCGCCTGGAACGACGGCTCCGCTCGAGTCCACCACCCGGCCCAAGAAACCCGTATCCAGGCTCTGGGCGCTTACGAATGCCG
>JBOGJW010000292.1:0-6125 GCA_050745245.1 Terriglobia bacterium
GTTGAACTCAGTATGAGGTGAGGGGCTCGAAGCGGCGCCGGCCTCGCTATTGATGATGAGGTGGAAGACGACGGCGAGCCCGTCAGCACTCTTCAGCCGGATTCCCGCCTGCGCCGCGGGCGCCCAAGCCGGGCGCTCGTTCCCCAGCCATTTCAGCCGTGCGGCTTGTGCAGAGTTTTCGGCCCAGTTGGCCTGGGCCGTATCGGCCGCCGTTTTTACGAGGCTCGAAAGCGCTTCCTCGTGTTCGGGAGCAAACAGCGCGTCGCCGCTGAACGGTTCGCCGCAAACCATTTGCCCCAGTGCCAGGCGGTCAGGATCCGAGAGCCAGAAGGCCAGCTCCGCGCGCGGCTGATCTTCAATTGCAAAGCGCAGCCACTGCCCGGATGATCCTTCGGCCTGCAAGTCGGCGGCGGCGGTATCCTTCTGGCTAAAAGTCTCGCCGCTGAAGGCAGTACCCTTCATCCCTTCGAGGGTGTGGCGGAAGGCCGCCAGCCAGGCATCCTGCCAGGTCTGAATCACGGAAGTCTGATCAGGCACAGCCGCAGTGTTCATGAGAACTCCTTTTGAATCGCATCGTCGCGCGAGCGCTCGGGATATACATATGCAACTCGTCCGCCTAACAGGTTGTTGAAAAACGTGTAGCGGCGGCTTTATGCCGTCATGCGGCCATTGAGAATACTGGATCAATGGCGATATAAAATCGCCGCTACCGCGTTTGAGCGGGGTTTTTCAACAACCTCCCTAAACGGAACAGTGGCGAGTGGCAAGAAGCATTATGAATTTTGAATGCTGAACGCTGAATGCTGAATGCTGCTTGCCACTTGCCACTTCTTACTTACTGTTGAGCTGATTTTCGATGAGTCCGGCGCGCTGGTTGCCTACGCGGATGGGACGCGCCTGGAACATCTTTTTCCCCGCCACGGCAAGGGGCACGGGATCTTTCACGCGGTGCCCGAGATTGAGGACCTGGCCATTCTTAAGCCCCAGCACCTCTCGCGCCCGAATGCGCCGCATGTTCAGCGTCATCTCCACATCGAAGATGAACCCTTCGGCAAGCCGGTGAAGAGAGCCGGCGCCGTCGGAGGGTTTGCCGCCTCTTTGTGTAATCCAACGCTCGGTAATTTTCCGGAGCAGCGTGCTTGCGGCCGCCGCGGGAAAGGCGAAGTTCAGCATTCCGCACGCCCACGGCAGCCGGACTTCGAAACCGAGCGCCAGAATCTTCTCTTCAGGCGGGAGCAGGCGAAGAATCTGCATCTGGTTCTGGCGCTGCCCGAAGATGAACTTCATATCTGCGAACGACTGCCAAGTTGCGTCGAATTCCTGGCAGATAATCGTGCCGACCGTCTCGAGCACGCGCTCCTCGATTTCGGTAACCTCGCGCGGCTCGGCCTCAACTTTGCCATCGCCGCCCAGAAGCAGGTCCATAAGGGGAAATGCGAGGCTCAAATCCAGATTGAGCGCCGCGATTGCCTCGTGAGGAACCAAACTGATTGACGCCCAATAGGTGACCTTGGGAATGCGCGCCAGGAAGTGCGAGTATGGCAGCTCTTCCACGGATACCAGGCGAGCCTCAGTGGGCGTGTGCAGCAAGCTGCCCAGGCGCGTCGCAAGGCGGCGCGTAAAGGTTTCATGCACAACGCTAATCAGGTGCACTTGCTGCTTCGTGAGCCGGCTGGAGGGCCCGAAGACGCAGGCGAAAATGCGCTGGGATGCCCCCGGAGCAGCTTCCGCTTCCGAGGCCAGCCGCCCGCTGCTAAAGAGCTCGTTTATTTCTTCCTGGTCAAGTATCTTTTCCATTGAACCTGCCTTTATCGATAGCTGCTAATTGGGTTCTAAGTTATGAGCCGGGAATTATGAATTATGAATGCTGAATTCGTGCGATCCCATAACTGATAACCCAGAACTCAGAACATAAAACTCAGAACTGTCCTTCATCATTCACCATTCAGAATTCATAATTTCTTCGACGGCCTGCCTAGCATTTCCTGCAGCCGGCCGCGCAGCTTGACGAGCGCGGCGGAGTGAAGCTGCGAGATGCGCCCTTCGCCCACCCCGAGTACCGCGCCAATTTCCTTCATGGTCAATTCTTCAACGTAATAAAGGGCCATCATTTGCCGCTCGCGTTCCGGCAGCTCCGCGATGGCGCGCGAGAGGCACTCGCGCATCTCCGAGCGCAGGCAAAGGAAAAGGGGATCGGAGTCGGGCGCGTTGGGCATGTACTTTTCCGCGCGATCGCCGCGTCCTTCGTCGTCTTCATTCATCGCCTGGATGCTGCCGAGGTCAAGCCCGCGCAGATCGGTAAGCAGGCGCTGCAGCTCGTTCAGGGGGACCTTCATCTCTTGTGCGATCTCGGCCTCGGAGGGCGAGTGGCCGAGCGACCCGCGAAGGCGGCTGGCCGCGTCTTCCATCTCGCGCGCCTTGCGGCGAAGGCTGCGGGGGCCCCAATCGAGCTCGCGCAGGCTGTCCAGGATCGCTCCCTGGATGCGGATCTTCGCGTACGTTTTGAGCTCGGTGTTCTTTGCCGGATCGTAATGGCGCATCGCTTCGAGCAGCCCGATGACCCCGGCGTTCACGAGGTCGTCCAGCGGCACGTGCTGCGGCAGCCGGTCGTGGATGCGCCGCGCGGTGTACTTCACCAGCGGCAGGTGCTCCATCACCAGCCGGTCGCGCTCCTCGTCGCTAAGATTTGCAAACTGCTCGTACTGAATCTTTGCCATGTTTTGACCCGCGTCTGGATTGCCGCCTGGCGGAGCGTAAAAACCGGTACTCACCGTACTACCCCCATCGATTGAATCGAGACGGTTGAAGGAATTTCACCCGGCGAGAGGACCACCAGCTTCGGGAGAAACGGCTCCAGCATCCGCCGCAAGTGAAAGCGAGCCGGCGAGCTGCACAGCAGCGCCGGGCACGCCACCGAGACGTACTCGCCCATGAGCGAGCGAAGGCCCTCGACGACGCGCTTCAAATATGAATTCTGAACGGGCAGGGGGCGCGCGTTCGCCGCCTGGCCCTCCATCGCGTGGTAAATCTGCTCTTCGAGCTGGCTGTCGAGAGTCATCACGGTCAGCTTGCCTTGCGGGTCCAGCAGCGGCCGGATCAGCGCGCGGCTCATCGCCTGACGCACCGCTTCCACCAGCATCACCGGACTCTTGTTCACGGGCGCCGTGTCGAGCAGCGTTTCGAGAATTGTCGTGAGATCGCGGATCGGCAGCCGTTCGCGCAGGAGCTGCTGCAGCACGCGGTGGACTTCGCCCAGGCTCATGGCTTTGGGCACCAGTTCTTCCACCAGCTTCGGCTGGCTTTCGGCAAGCGCGTCGAGCAGCCGCTTTACCTCGGAGCGGGTAAGCAGCTCGTAAGCGTGATTCTTAATGCACTCGGCCAGGTGCGTGGCCATCACCGAGGTCTGGTCCACCACGCCGTAGCCGTTGGCCAGGGCCTGCTCGCGCTGGCCCGCTTGAATCCACTTGGCGGGCACGCCGAACGCGGGATCCTGCGTATCTTTTCCTTCCACGGGCTTCGCCAGAACGTCCGAGCTGATGGCGAGCAGACAGTCGTTGAACATCTCCCAGCGCGCGATCTCTTCGCCGCGCAGCTTAATGACGTATTCCTTCGGCTTAAGCTGCGGATTGTCCGTGATATGAACGCGAGGCACGATGAAACCGAGTTGCGTGGCGAGGTGGCGGCGCAGCGCGCGAACGCGGCTGAGTAACTGGCCTCCCTTCGCCTCATCGACCAGCGGAACCAGCCCGAAGCCTACTTCTACGCTCAGGTCGTCAAGCCTTGGCAGCAGAGTGACCGTTTCCTGGTTGGCCGCCTGCGCGGGCGCATTGCCGCTCTCGGCCTCCGTCTCGCTCTCATCGTCAGCGTCCTTTGTGCGCACGGCCAGGAACGCGACGCCGCCGCCCAGCGTGAAAAAGGAAAGCTTAGGAAGGCCCGGGATAAGGCCCAGCAGGATCATCACCCCTGCGGCAATCATCAGCGGCCGCCGCCGCGGCAGAAGTTGTTTCTTGAGGTCTGAACCGAGGCTCGCTTCCGAAGAAGCGCGCGTCGCTACCATCGCTCCGGCGACGGAGACCAGCAGCGATGGGATCATGGTGGCAAGCCCGTCGCCTACGGTGAGCACTGTGTAGGTGCGCAAAGCCTCCGCAAACGGCACACCCAGGTAGAAGACGCCGATCAGGAATCCGGCGACAATATTGATGCCCGTGATCAGAATCGTTGCGAGCGCATCCCGCTGGCTGAAGCGCGCCGCGCCATCCATCGCGCCGTAGAATTCCGCTTCGTGGGCCACGAGCTGCCGCCGCGTGCGCGCCGTATGTTCATCGATCAGCCCGGCGCCGAGGTCCGCGTCAATCGCCATCTGCTTGCCCGGCAGGGCATCTAACGTGAAGCGCGCGGTGACTTCGGCGATACGCACCGCGCCGTGGTTCACCACGAGGTATTGGATGGCGATCAGGGCGAGGAAAAGAACAAAGCCCACCACGTAGTTTCCGCCCACTACAAACTGCCCGAAGGCCTCGATCACCTTTCCCGCCGCGCTCGCTCCCTGGTTGCCGTGCAGCAGGATGCGCCGGCTGCTGGCGAGGCTCAGCGAGAGCCGGTAAAGAGTGAGCAGGAGCAGCAGGGAAGGGAAGACGGAAAACTGCACCGGCCGGATGATGTACATCGAGGTGAGCAGCACCAGGACGGAGGCGGTGATGCTGGTGGCGATCAGCAGGTCCAGGATGATGGCCGGCACCGGCACCACCATCACGAAGACAATAGTGACGCCGACGATCGGCACCAGCCAGTCTTTGCTGCTGCTGACTTTCGCGGCCGCCGCGGCAGTCTTGGTTACGGGGCCGGGTTTAATTTTTGGTGCGACACGGTTCATAAGAAATTTGGGGGCGCCGCCGTCCCGGCGGCATTTGCCGGCAGGATGCCGGCGCTACATGGTCTATCGTGATCCCGCGCCAGGTTCAGGAGGGGCATTTTGCCCGCTCTTCAGCGTCCGTTGCGGCGGCGCGGGACGCGCAGCTTGTGCGGCGCGTGCCTGGGCGCGGAAGATGAACGCCAGGATTTCGGCTACCGCGGCATAGAGCTCGGGTGGAATGGCCTGTCCGGGCTCCACGGCCTTGTACAGCGCCTGCGCCAGCGGCGGATTTTCCACAATCGGAACACCGTGCCGCGAGGCTTCTTCGCGGATGCGCAGCGCAATCAGATCGCGGCCCTTGCCGAGCACCACCGGCGCTTCCATCTCTCCAGGCCGGTATTCGAGCGCCACGGCAAAGTGCGTCGGGTTAGTGATAACAACCGTGGCGTGCTGGATGCGCTCGATGATCAGGCGGCGCCGCATCTGGCGTTGAATGCGCTTCACGCGCACCTTGCTCTGCGGATTGCCTTCCGTCTCCTTGCTCTCTTCGCGTACTTCCTCGCGCGTCATCCGCATCTGCCGGGTCATATTAAATTTCTGTAGGAAATGGTCCGCGCCGCCCCATACCACGAATACCAATCCCGATTTCCAGGAGATCTGATAGGCAATCGAGAGGCCAAATCGGATAGAGGCGCGGGGGCTCATCTGGACCATTCCGATGATCATTCCCCACTTGCTGGCCACCGTGGCGACCGCAATATAAGAGATCACAAACATCGGGATGAGAGACTTCAAAGTATTCTGCACGCCCTGCATCGAAAAGAGCTTGCCGACGTTCGACACCGGATTGAACTTGCTGAAATTCGGCGCGAGCGCCTGGGGGCTGAAGACGATCCCGCCCTGGCCGGCCATCACCGCCACAGAAATGCCCCACGCGGCGGCCATTACCGGCGCCGTCCAGCGGATGATGGTCCATAGCGTCCAGTTGATGATGGCGGACTGCGGATTGAGGTCGGTGGTGGTGGCCGCCTCGAGCAGCTTGGCCAGCAGGTCCCGCCACTGCTCGACCCAGGCCAAGGGGTGCATCCCCACACAGACCACCACCGCGACTAGGGCTAGCGCGCCAGAAAGTTCGCGGCTGCGCGCTACCTGACCTTTCTCGCGCGCCTTCTGCCGCCGCCGAGGTGTTGGTTGTTCTGTTTTCTGGCCGTCCGCCATAAGGCAGTTAAGAGTTCAAAGTTAAGAGTTCAAAGTTCAGGCGCAACGCATAGCG
>JBOGJW010000293.1:0-5188 GCA_050745245.1 Terriglobia bacterium
ACAGCCTGGGCGAGCAGCTTATCGCCGCGAACCCGGACGTCGAGTTCGCCCTTGTCCGCCCAGCCATTGTCGAAAGCTCGTGGCAATTCCCGTTCCCTGGCTGGATCGAAGGCGGACGCACGGCGGCGCCGCTGGTGCTGATGGCTCTTGGAGGGCTAAAGGACTGGCCTGTGCGCGAGGACGCGCCGCTGGAAGTGGCGCCCGTCGACATGATCGCTTCGGCGATTCTGATGATCGCCGCGCTCCTCCTCGACGGCCGCCATGCCCGCGTTTATCAGCTAGGGTCTGCGGACGTGAATCCCGTCACGTTCGGCGAGACGGTGAAGCTGCTCGATGCCGAAGCGCGGCGGCGCAAGAACGGAAGCGCCTGGGGCCGCGCGCTAGCCGGCTCGCTGGCCGGCGGGCGTCGCGACGGGCAGGTTCACTTTGTGTCGGAGGAAGAGACGCAGAAGCGGCGCCAAAAATTGCAAAGACAAGCCTCGCGCGCTCAGCGGCGTCTTGCGGGCGCAAAGGCGGTAACAGAAAAGCTTAGACTGCCCGGCGGGCGCTGGCTGGAAGCCTGCATTGCTGAACTGCGCAAGCTCGATCTTCAGGCGGCTTTCCGCGAACAGACCCTCGATCAATACCTCCCCTTTGTCTTGCAGAATCGGTATGTGTTCGAGTGCGAGAATATGCGCCGCGCCCGTGCGCTCCTCTCCGATGCCGGCCGCGAGCTCCTCCCCTGGCGCCCGGAGAGCATCGACTGGAAAGAGTATTGGACCGAAAATCAGATTGGCGGCATCGAGAAGTGGGTGCAGCCGGCGGCGGTGCGGGACTGGACGTTCAAGATTTAAAAAAATGGTAAATGCTGAATTCTGAATGCTGAGTTGTGGGTTCGGAGTTATGGGTTATGGGTTCTGAGTTCAGGAACGAACATTTACTATTCACCATTCATAATTCAGCGTTCAGCATTCATAATTCATCATTCAGAATTCGTACATGGCAAAAGCACTGGCAAGCGATAGAGTGGTTGAGTCCGCCTCCGCCGAGGGGCAGATTCTGCAAGTAATCCGCGATCTGCTGCTCGAGCTGGGCTCAACGCGAGCGGCGGAGAACCTTACGATGAACTCGCTGCTGGACCGCGATCTCGGCCTGGGGAGCCTCGAGCGCGTCGAGCTGCTGGTGCGCCTGGAAGCTCGATTCAAGACCCGCCTCCCGGAGGAGGTAGCGCAGGAATCGGAGACGCCCGCCGACTGGGCGCGCGCGATCTTCGAAGGCGCCAGACCCTGCGCCGGCCATTCGCGCTATCGCATTATCCAGCCGGCCCGCGAAGCGCCCGAAGCGCCCGCCTCAGCCACCGACTGGCCCCAGGTTCTGCGGCGCCATGCCCAGCTTGAGCCGAACCGCGTGCAGGTTCACCTTCTGGAAGAAGATTCGGGGCGCGACATCACCTACGGGCAGCTCCTCGAAACGGCTACCCGCACCGCGGCCGGATTACTGGATGCCGGTCTGCGCCGCAACGACACGGTGGCCATCATGCTGCCCACCTGCGGCGACTTTTTCTACGCCTTCTTCGGCGTGATGCTGGCCGGCGGTGTCCCGGTGCCCATCTATCCTCCGGCGCGGCCGGACAAGATTGAAGAATACGTTCGCCGCCAGGTGCTGATTCTGAAGAACGCGGAAGTGCGCTTCCTGATCAGCTTCGATCGCGTGCGCGCCGTCTCGCAGATCATGCGACTGAGTATCCCAAGCCTGCTGGAAGTCACCAGCGTCGAGACGCTCTGCCGCTCGGGCGCGCGGCTGCCGGGCGCCGGCCTCGAGCCTTCCGAAATTGCGTTTATTCAATACACGTCGGGCAGCACGGGCGACCCGAAGGGCGTGGTGCTGACGCACGCCAACGTGCTTGCGAACGTTCGCGGCATCGGCTGGGCCGTGAAATTCCGCCCGGACGACTACGTAGTGAGCTGGCTGCCGCTCTATCACGACATGGGGCTGATCGGCTCGTGGCTGTTCAGCGTATATCACGGCGCGCCCATCACGATTCTGCCGCCGCTCGCGTTTCTGAGCCGGCCGCAGCGCTGGCTTTGGGCCATGCACGATTCGCGCGGCTCGCTGTGTCCGGCGCCAAACTTCTCCTATGAGCTCTGCGCGCGCAAGATTCCCGGCGCGGCGCTCGAAGGCCTCGATCTTAGCTGCTGGCGCGTCGCCATCAATGCCGGCGAAGCGGTGCTGCCCGGCACGCTGGCGCGCTTCGCCGCTCGCTTCCGGCCCTATGGTTTCCGCGCCGAAAGCTTCGTGCCTTGCTACGGCCTGGCCGAATCTTCTGTCGCGCTCACCTTTACGCCCATGGATCGCCAGCCGGTGATCGACGCCATTCAGCGTGAAGCCTTCGAGGCGGAAGGCCGCGCCGTACCGGCCGGCGCAGGTGAAGCGGGCGTGCTGCGCTTTGTTGCCAACGGCCGGCCCATGCCCGGACACGAAGTAAAGCTGCTGGATGAAGAGGGACGGGAGCTCGGGGAACGCATTCAAGGCCGGATATTTTTCCGCGGCCTCTCGCGAACCGATGGCTATTACCGTAATCCGCGAGCGACGGCGGCCGTCATCACCTCCGACGGCTGGATGGATTCGGGCGACCTCGGCTACTGGGCAAACGGCGAGCTCTATGTCACCGGGCGGCTGAAAGACTGCATCATCAAGGCGGGCCGCAACATCATCCCGCAGGAGATTGAGGCGGCGGCGGCGGAAGTGCCCGGCGTTCGCAAGGGCTGCGTGGCGGCGTTCGGCGCGCTGGACCCGCAGACCGGCACCGAGCGGCTCGTCGTGGTGGCGGAGACGCGCGCCACCGCGCCCGCCGAGCTGCAGCGGATCGAAAGCGCGATTGCGAACGACGTCGATCGGGTGCTCGGCATCCCGCCCGACAAGGTGGTGCTGGTCGCTCCACAGAGCATCCCCAAGACCAGCAGCGGAAAAATTCGCCGCGCCGCCACGCGCGCGCTCTACCTTGAGGGGCGGCTCTCGGGACGGCGGCGCCCGCCCTGGGTTCAGATTGCGCGTCTGGGGTTTGAAAATTTTGGCAACTGGCTGCGGCTGTCGCGGCGCAACGCGCTGGCTTGGCTGCACCGCGTCTCCCGCGTCTGGGTGTTCGGAGGCTTGGCTTATTTTGGCGGCGTGGCCGCCCGCATTGTTCCCGGCGACCGCGCGGCGGGCGCATTGGCGCGCAGTACCGCGCGCGCAATCCTGCGCCTTTCCGGGCACGCAACGGAGAAGATTGACCTCAATGGAGTTGCAATTCCCGCCGTGTTCATGGCCAACCGCGCGGGACACCTCGACCCGCTGATCGCCGCAGCCAGCATTCCGCTGCCGTTCCGTTTTGCCGATGCGGCCGCGCTCAGCGACCTCCCTTCACCCGCCGCCTTCCTGCTTCGCCCGCTGGTTGCGGCGCCCGTTAACGGCGCGTCGGAGCCGAGCGGCGGGACGATGCAAACTCGCCTGGAACGCTGTCTCGCCGGCGGTCTTCCCGTGCTGGCATTCGCGGATGGGCCGGTGGGCGCGCCCGCTCTGCGGTCGCGCTTCCGGCTTGATGCGCTGCACGCCGCGATTAACGCCTCCTGCGCGATTCGGCCGTTGCTGTTTCGCGGCACGGAAGGCGCGGCGTGGCCGGACCGCAAATCGGAGGCGCGAACCCGCACTTCGGAAATCGGCATCGAAGGCTCCGGCGCAAGCAATCCCGGAGAAAACCTGCCGAGCAGTCTTCGGCTCGGCGAGCCGCTTGGCCCGGAGCCTGGCGACGCTGATGTGGTTTTGCTGCGCGAGCGCGTGCGCGCGTCGTTTGCCGCTCTGGAGCGACAGGCGGGAAATCCCCTATGATCCTCCGCATCATCATCTGTTTTTGGCTGGGAGCTATTCCCTTCGCGGTCCTGGCCATGGCCGGCTCCGGCATCGATATTCGCAAGGTCGGCTCCGGCAATCCCGGATTCAATAACGTTCTGCGCGTGAGCAAGCGCCGCGCGATCATCGCGCTGATTGGAGATATGGGAAAGGGCGTGGTCGCCCTGCTCCTGGTGCATCGCGGCGGCGACACGGTGGTGGAGGCGTGGGCCTTCGGCCTAGCCGCGATTCTGGGGCACTGCTATTCGCCGTTCCTGAAATTCAAAGGGGGCAAAGGCGTCGCGACCTCGGGCGGCGTGATGCTCGTGCTGTATCCTATCGAGGCCGCAATCTCGCTCGGCTATTTTGCCCTTGCGCGCGTGGCCGGCGGCAAATTCATGAAGCTGAAAGAGGCGGGCGCGATCGCGTCGCTTTCCTCGTGGGTGCTGTTCGTGCTCCTGATGCTCTTTTTCGTCGGGCGTATCGATGCGCTCTGCGCGGCGGTGGTTGCGGCATTTCTCTTCTGGCGGCACCGGTCGAATCTACGGCACCTGTTCGCGCGGCGCGAGCCGGCGCCCGCGCCCGTCCCTCTTTCGCGGCCGTAATGAAGATTCGTTGTAGCGCGCTCGGCGCCTGTTAAGGCGCTGTTGCCAGCGCGTGAGAATGGCGGTTATAATCATGACGCGGGGTGGAGCAGTCAGGTAGCTCGTTGGGCTCATAACCCAAAGGTCGCTGGTTCAAATCCAGCCCCCGCAACCAATGTCATCTGTTTGAACAACCGTAAGTTCCTGCCATTATCGCCGCCGCGTTTGATTCTGCAAAATCGCTGATTGTGATCAAAATTGTGATCGAAAGCTGATGAAAACGAGTGCCGGGCGTGTGGAGTTGTGCCCAGTAGGGCTCATTGGAGCCGCTTTCCCGACGCTCTTTTTTCTTGATACCGGATCATTTCCAGACTTTCCTTGAGGCGGTGCTCCAGCTTTTCGGCAGCTTGCCTGATGTCGCGATCCGAGACAATGTTGTACCGCTCGAAGACCGCTCGAGTCTTGTGGCCCGAGATTGCCATGGCGACGTTCTCCGGGATACCCGCGTCGCGCATGTTCCGAATAGCTGAGCGACGAAGATCGTGAAAGACGATTCCCTGGAGCCCTGCACGCCAAGTCGTGCATTTCATAAACACACTAACGTATTATTAATTGCAAATTAGACTCACCAATGGCATGGTATTGGGACAGAGGCCCTTGTCATGCCAAGAAGAAGCCCTGATGAGATTTCACTCTCCGCATTGGAGGAACGCGAGGTTCGAAAGCGAGCGGCGAAATATACGTTGCCCTATTTCCAG
>JBOGJW010000294.1:0-5642 GCA_050745245.1 Terriglobia bacterium
GCGCGGTCGAGGGTGCCTGCGTCCAAGCTTGCAACTGAGATTTTTGCATCGAATCGAGCATAACCTTCGGGGCAACTCTTGACATGCCCCGATTGTAACGTCAAAGCAAATATATTACAAAGAACTACTTGTACGATGTACTAGTCTCAATTTCAGTGTGACGAACTCCCTTAGTTTGATTCTGACTCCGCATGGCCGGCTGGCGCTGGTTGAAACGGAAGATGCGCCGGCCTTGGACGCGGCGCTTGCCCGGCGCCTGGCGCCGGCTTTCGATCGCGGCTCGGGTCACGGTCTGCTGCAGCTTGGAGGCGGCGAGGTTGGAACCGTTCTTCCAGCCGTATTCTCCTACTGGCGAGAATTCAGCGCGCCACAAGCCCGGCGATCCCGACAATAATCAGATAGATCGCCACCACGTAATTCAAAATACGAGGGAAAATGAGGATCAAGATTCCCGCGATAATCGCGACAACTGGCGAGAACGCCCAATAATGCACGGTGACTCCCCCACCGTGAAATTGGGCCAGCGCCGGGCTCGCGGCGACGCAAATCATTCCTGCGACGATAATGCTCCACACGATTCGGTCACGCAGCTTCAATGCTCACCTCCTGTGCACGGAATAACGCTTGGAATCGGCCAACCGGACTGAGCGATTCTATCACGCCCACTGGCTAATCGACGCCGCGTTCCGGTAAGATCAGGGATTCGCTCCGCGGTCTTTCCGCGGGAGCGCACGAAAAGCCGCAGCTAACACCAATTTGGAACAGGGAGAAGAATGAAAAGAATAATCGCCATTATTGCAACGGCTGCCCTGGCAGTTGGACTGATGCCGGGCAGAAAAGCTCGCGCGGCCGATCATGCGACGCCGTTGATTCTGCCTTCAACGACGCTCCAGCGCACAGGCACAATCACGGTGATCTACCCGCTTGAGCGGGGATTCACCGGGCAGGCTACGCTTCACATCGTCTGGACCGATAGTCTGGGCCGCACCGTTCTGGACAAGACGGAAACCACGGATCTGGTCGATGAGACGTCGATTCCATTTCAGCTCGATATGTCGCGCGCGATTGCGATGAAGAATCACCTCGCCGTCGATCTGACGCTTAATGGAACCGGCATTAAGGGCGAGCCCATCCAGAAGACGGAAACGGCGGAAGCGGATTTCATCGCCCAGCCGCCTGCAGGCTGGAACGACTACGTCATCATGATGTGGCAGCACTATCCTGCCAATCTGCTTTCATCGCTGCAGAAGCTCGGTATCAATGGCGCGCAGTATTCATCGCGCGCCACAACTCCGCCGGAGGGCTTCGTTGATCACAACATGCGCTGGTACGCGGAGAGCCTCGCAACCGATTACTACTCCGCTTACCATTTGTGGAGACCGGATCGCCAGAAGGACTGGGCTTTTGTACAGGATAAGAAGCTCTACCAGGAGAATCCAAACAGTCTTGAAGCTTTCAAACGGCATCCCAGCTTTTGGGATTCCTACTGGCGCGCGGAGGTCCACAACCGCGGCGTCGCATCGGGAAAAAGGTTCGCGCCCTACCGGCCCTACTTTTACAGTTTGGGGGATGAGGAAGGAATCGCCGAGCTTGCGACGCAATGGGATTACGATTTCTCCGACCAATCCATCGTGCCGATGCGCCGCTGGTTAAAAAAGCAATACGGCACGCTCGGCGCGCTCAATAAGGAATGGGGCACAAACTTCAAGAACTGGAACCACGTAATGCCGCAGACCACAAATGAGGCCATGAAACAGACCGACGGCAATTTTTCATCGTGGGGCGATTTCAAGACGTGGATGGACATCTCGTACTCTGATGCGCTGAAGATGGGTGCCGAGGCAATCCGCGAAGGCGATCCGAGCGCGTACGTCGCCATTGGCGGCGGGCAGATGCCGGGCTGGGGCGGGTACGATTACACCCGCATCGTGCAGGCGCTCACCGCGATCGAGCCGTATGACATCGGGCATAGCGTCGACTTGGTTCATTCGCTTGATCCCTCCATTCGCATCGTCACGACGCGCTTCCGCTCCGGGCCCTGGGAGAGGCATCGCGTCTGGTGGGAGCTGCTTCATGGAAATAGCGGCCTCATCCTCTGGGACCAGGGATTTGACGATGAGCGGCTTGGCAATAAGGCGGAGGGCTACAACCCGCGTCACCTGCAACAGCCCTACGTCGAGCCGAATGGCCAGCCGAGCGAAGTTGGCAAGGAAGCAGCAAAGTACTACTGGCAGATTCGCGATGGCGATGGAGCGCTGATCATCAACAGCCGCCTTGTAAATGACCGCATTGCCATCGAATACTCACAACCGAGTTGGCGCACCCAGTGGATGCTGAACCATCTTTCCGAAGGTGATGCATGGATGCGCCATCCTCCCGGCTACCTGCTGAAGCACAGCAAGTTCACAAAGCGCCGCGTCTCCTGGTGCGAGCTCACTGAGGATGAGGGACTCCAATACAGGTTCGTCGGCTACAATCAGATTCCCAGCGGCATCCTGCTCAAGGACGGTTACCACGTGCTGATTCTCCCGGCCTCAAGCTCAATGTCGCCGGCCGAGGCGAAAGCCATCCGTCAGTTTGTCGCGCAGGGCGGCGTGGTGATCGCCGACATGATGCCCGGCGCCTATGACCAGCACAGCAAAAAGCTGCCGGAATCGCAGCTTGCCGATCTCTTCCCGGCGCCGAACTCGCAGGAAGTGAATATACACAAGTTCGGGCAGGGTAAGGCGATCCTGGTGAACGCCGACATCCTGAACTATACGACTCAGCGGAATCATGGCCAGGAAGCCGCGACGCACCTGCTGATGGAGAAACTGCTACGGTCGGTGGGCGTCCATCCCGCATTCAGAGTCACCGATTCCGGCGGCAACAGCGTGGTCGGAATCGATACGCACGTTTTTGCGAATGGCGGCGTCCGAATCATCGCGCTCCAGAATAATCCGCCAATCGGCGGAGATCGCCTGGGGCCGCCGGACTTCAATTACACGGCTCAGTTCGAGAGTCCCAAGACGGTTCAACTCCATCTTCCGGGGCCGATGTACGTCTATGAGATGAGGGCCGGCAAGGCGCTTGGCCGCCACGAGGAACTCACGCTGACGGTTGACACCTACGATCCCACGGTTCTGATTGCGAGCCATGCGCCGCTTCCGCAGGTCGAGGTCTCGATGCCGCAAACGGCCAAGCGCGGCTCGGAGGTCAGGATAGCGGTCCACGCAGTCCACACCCCGGCGGAGGTGAGTGTGTTCCACGTTGACGTGCGCGACCCGCAAGGCAATCGCAACGTGTTCTACTCGGGCAATATTATTGCCCGCAACGGCGGAGGAGGCGACCGGCTGATCCCGCTCGCAGCGAATGATGCTGGCGGCAAGTGGACCATCACCATCCGCGACATTCTGACCGGCCAGACCGTGACCCGGGCGTTGGAGGTGAACTAGTAGCGAACCGCCTGTCTTGCAGGAGAGCATTTCGTAGCGCAGCGTTCGTGGTGCAGCGCTGCGGTTTGTCATGTCGTACACCTAACCCGCAGGGATAAGGAGACAATTGAACCGAACGGTTGAAATCCCCTTTGAAAAGTTGCAGGCCTGCGGGAATGATTTTATCGTCAACCGCAGCCTCGCCCAACAAAGTAAATCCCGTGGCAGGGCGGTCCTGCGGTTGGACTCCGCGCCGGTCATGCGACGCCTCGCGATCGCAATCTGCGACCGCCATCGCGGCTTGGGCGCCGACGGTTTTTTGCTCCTGCTCTTTCCAACTGACCGTAGAAACGACGGGCGCGTCCGGTTTTTCAATGCCGACGGTAGCGAGGCGGAAATGTCCGGCAACGGCATACGGTGCGTGGCGCGGTTCCTTTCAGCCTCGCGTCGCAGTCCCCGTCCGCTACGGCTCGAGACGCCCGCAGGAGTAAAAGAAATCGCACGCATCCCCGCACAATCCGGCGAATCTGAATTTCGTGTCGCGATGGGCGAGCCCATCTTTGAGCCGCAGCGCATCCCGTTCCGCGACACCCGGGCCGTTCCGCCGCTGACGGACTATCCCATTGATGCGGGGGGCGGCACGCACCGCGTGACGATCACCTCGATGGGCAATCCGCATTGCTCGCTCTTCGTCTCAAGCTTCGACTTTGACTGGCGGGCGCTCGGTGCGGCGCTCGAGCGCCACCCGTTCTTTCCCAATCGGACGAATGTCGAGTTCGTCATGGTGGTTTCGAGGGCGGAAATCGAGGTGCGGTTTTGGGAGCGCGGCGTGGGCGAGACGGCGTCCTCCGGCACTGGTTCCTGCGGAGCGTCGGTGGCCTCAATTCTCACCGGCCGCACGGGCCGCCGCGTTCGCGTTCGCACTTCGGCCGGAGTGCTGCGCGTCGAGTGGCCGGAAGCGGGCGGCGTATTCCTCGCCGGTCCTGCTGAACGCATAGCCGGCGGCGCGTTTCACTACTCCACTGCGTAGGCCTCTTTGAGCCATGCGTGACATGCCGTCCGCCTCGCCCGTCCGCGATCCACGTGTGCCAGAAGACGCACAGGGATATTGAGCCGCGATGAAAGCGCTTTTCTCCGCCCTGTTGCTTCAGATCGCACTCGCTGCCGGGGCGCGATACGCCATACCGGCAATCGTGCCCCAAGGGGCGGCGAGCGAGGAATTGGCAGCGCATTTTCGCGCCGGACAGCAGGCCCTTCGCGGCGGCCGGCCGGCCGACGCCGTGCGGGAATTCAATGATGTCCTTCGGCTGCAACCCGGTCTAAGCGCGGCGGAGATCAACCTGGGCCTTGCGTACCATCTGCTCGGTGAGTACAAATTGGCTGCGGCCGCGCTTGCGTCGGGGTTAAGCCAAAACCCAAACATCCTCGGGGCTAACATCATCCTCGGTCTCGACGAGCTGAAGCTCAACGCGCCGGGCCGCGCCATTGCGCCGCTGAAAACAGCGCTCCACATCGATCCTTCCAACCAGCAAGCATGGAGCGCGCTGGGCGATGCGCAGCTCGCGCTAGGAAATTATCACGAAGCGAGCCAGGCGTATAGAGTCGCGGCGCACAATGGCACGGCTGAGGCGATGGACTCGTTCCGGTTAGGGCACGAGTACCTGCAGATGGCAAAGCAGCTTGCGGCGAGGCTGTCGCGTGAGTTCAAGAACAGCGCGTGGACGGAACGGCTGGCGGGCGACACCTTCGGGGCGCGCGGGCGCTGGGGCGATGCCGCAAAAGCGTATCAACTCGCGATCAACCGCGACCCGGCGCAGCCAGGCCTGCACGCGGCGTTCGGCGACGCCCTGCGGCAACAGGGGAAACTTGCCGAGGCGCAGCAGGAGTACCGGGAAGAAGAGCGCCTGGATTCTTCCAAGAGCAAACCGTGCCGTGCCGGCGGATATGAAGCATGTGTCAGTGCGCTCGAAAAGCAGCGGCGGCTGGAGCCGGCGCAGATCATGGCGCTGGGGCAGGCGGAATTTGCGCTGCGGCGATTCGAAAAAGCGAGCGATGCTTTTGCCGCGGCGCTCGCTCGCGACCCTCGGAATCCAGCGGCTGTGTACTGGCTCGCCTCGAGCTACGAAAATTTCGCGGAGCGATGCTTTTCCAGGGTTTCGGAGGATTTCCACGACTCGCCCGAAGCGCGCGAGCTACAAGCAGAAACCGACCGCGCGCGCGGCGACGATG
>JBOGJW010000295.1:0-3840 GCA_050745245.1 Terriglobia bacterium
GAAGGCGAGCCCAAGCTTGGCGGCCAGCGTTATCAAAGAATGGCAGACGTTATTTCCGTCGCCCACAAAAGCCAGCCGCAAGCCGCTAAGCCGCCCGAACCTCTCTTCGAGCGTAAACAGGTCCGCCAGCGCCTGGCAGGGATGAAGCAGGTCGGTGAGCCCGTTGATCACGGGGATCGAAGCGTTCTCGGCGAGCTCGAGCACCGCGCCGTGGGAGAAGGTGCGCGCGACGATGCCGTGTACCCAGCGGTCGAGGTTGCGCGCGATGTCTTTGATACTCTCCCGCTCGCCCAGGCGCGGCTTGGCGTGATCCAGGTAGACCGCATGCCCTCCCATGCTCGTCATGCCCACCTCGAAGGTGACGCGGGTGCGCAGCGAGGGCTTTTCAAAGATCATCGCCAGTTGCTTTCCCAGCAGCGCGCGCGCGTAAGCGCCCGGCGAGCGCTTCACGCGCTCAGCAAGGTTGAAGATCAGCTCCACATCGCCTCGCGTGAGGTCGCGCTCCGCGATCAGGTCCTGTACGCTCAGTTTTTCCTGAGCGTCGATCCGGGTCATTACTGCCGTCATGCGTGCACCTCCTGCGGAGTTTTTGCCGCGAGCCCGGCGAGGATCGGCCGCAAGGCCGCGATGAGCTCGCGGACGTGATGCTCTTCGATAATGAGAGGGGGAAGAAAGCGCAGAACGCTGCCCTGCGTGCAATTCATCAGGAATCCGGCCGCCAGCGCGTCGTCCACCACGCTCTTGCCGGGAACACTGAGCTCGGCCGCGAGCATCAGCCCGTCTCCCCGCACCGCGCGAATCACCGGCACATCGCGCTGAAGCTCAAGCAACTGCTGGCGGAAGAAATTCCCCACCTCGCGCACGTGCTCCAGGAATCCAGGCCGCTCGATGATCTCGAGAACTTTCAGCGCCAGCCGGCACTGCAGCGGCCCGCCGCCAAACGTGGTGCCGTGCATGCCTGGGGAGAACGCCTGCGCCACCTCTTCACGCGCGATCATGCCAGCCAGCGGCAGCCCCGCCGCTAACGGCTTCGCTACCAGCACCACGTCGGGCTTAAGGCCGAACTTCTGAAAGGCGAACATGCGCCCCGTCCGTCCCAGCCCGCACTGAATCTCGTCGATAATGAATACGGCTTCATTCGCGCGGCAGAGATCCTGCGCCGTGTTCAGGAATTCCTCGCTGATCTCCACCACGCCGCCTTCACCTTGGATGGTTTCCACCATCAGTGCGGCCACGCGCGGCGTGAAAGCCTCCTCCAGGGTGTTCGCATCGTTGCGCACGAAGCGGATGCCTGGAACGAGCGGCTCAAACGGCTGGCGGTATTTCTCCGGCCAAGTGGCTGAGAGCGCGCCCAGCGTGCGCCCATGAAATGAGTTCTCGACGGCCAGTATTTCCGTGCGCTCCGGATGACGCTGCCGGGCGTAGGCGCGGGCCAGCTTGATTCCGCCCTCGGTCACCTCCGTCCCGGAGTTACCGAAAAAGACGCGGTCAAGCCCGGCGAGGCGGGTGAGGCGCTCGGCCAGCGGAGCCTGGTAAGGGTGATAGAGCAGATTCGAAACGTGCAGCAGCGACTCGGCCTGATCCCACAGCACCCGCATGACCTCGGGATGCCCGTACCCAAGTGCGTTCACCGCCAAGCCGCCCAGAAAATCCGTATAACGCTTCCCGCGGTCATCGTAAACGTAGCAGCCCTCGCCGCGAACGGCGAGTATCGGCAGGCGCTGGTACGTGGGAATCAGCGCGCGCGCTTCACGATCCCTGATGTCCTCGTAAGTGGGCACTTCGTTTTCCCTTTGCCTTGCCACTCAAGAGAATTATGAATTGTGAATTCTGAATGCTGAATTGAGAGAATAGCGACAGTGGCCGCGCCGATTCAGCATTCATAATTCACAATTCAGCATTCATAATTTCTTGTCACTTGCCACTGTCTTTAACAATTCGCGTGCCGGTGTGCGGCCGGCGGCTTAGCGCCTGGAGCACGCCCTCGGGGATCGCGGGTGAAATCATATCAATCTCGCCCACGCGGCCGGCCAGCACTCGGGCGCACGAGAGCAGCTTCGGAATCATGCCGTCGCGGACTGCGCCAGTGCGGATCAGGGATTGGATCTCATTCACCCTGATCAGCGGCAGACGCCGGTGCTCCGCATCCCATACGCCGCCCGACTCGGTCAGGTAAATGAGCCGCTCGGCCCGGAGGCCAGTTGCGAGCGCGGCGGCAAAGTCGTCCGCATTCACGTTGAAGTATTCGTTTCGGGGGCCGGGCGCGACGCTCGCCACCACCGGCACCCAGTCGCGCTCGAACGCTGCATCGAGCAGAGCCGTGTTCACCTTCGCGGGCCGTCCCACAAAACCGAGCGCCTTCTCCTCTCTGCCCTTGCTCGGAGCGAGCTTGCGCGCCTCCACCAGCCCGGCATCTCCGCCGCACACACCCAGCGCCTCCACGCCCTGCGCGCGGATCGCGGCTACCCACTGCTTGTTGGCGAAACCGGCGAGCACCATCAGCGCCACGTCCCGCGCCTCGCTGCCGGTCACCCGCAAGCCGTCCGAGAATTCCGACGCGATGCCCAGCCGCGCCAGAGTGCTGGTAAGCAGCTTGCCTCCGCCGTGCACAACCACCACGTCGTGGCCGGAGCGCCGCAGGCTCGCCACCTGGCGCGCGACGTTGCGGCGCACGCGCGCATCGTCCATTGCCTGGCCGCCGGCCTTGATCACCAGTTTCATACGAGCGCCGTATCTTCCGCGAACCCGAGCATCAGATTCATGTTTTGCACGGCCTGGCCCGCCGCGCCTTTGCCCAGATTGTCGATCGCAGAGACTACCACCAGCCGCCGCCCCGCGGCCTCCAGCGCAAACCCGATGTCGGCGTACTGCGTGTGCGCCACGGCCAGAATTTCCGGCAGCTTGCCGTCATCATAGATACGAACCAGCGGAGCGTCCGCGTAGAACTTCTGAAAAATCCCGAGAATCTCCTGGTCGCCGCACCTCCGGCTCAGCCGCAAATAATGCGTGCTCAGGATGCCCCGCGCGACCGGGAGCAGGTGCGGTGCAAAAGTGAACGCATCTTCCGGCAGGCCCAGAGCCTGCATCATCTCCGGCCAGTGCCGGTGCGTGAAAATGCCATAAGCGCGGCAGTTTTCGGAGACGTTGGCGAAGAGAAGGTCGTCCCGCAGAGAGCGGCCGGCTCCCGTCGCGCCCGACTTGGCGTCACAGATCACGCCGGCGATGAGGTCTACGATTCCAGCGCGCAAAAGCGGCGCAAGCGCCAGGATTGCGGCCGTCGGATAGCATCCGGGATTCGCCACCAGCCGCGCGTTGCGAATGGCCCCGGCATTAAGTTCCGGCAGGCCGTACACCGCCTCCGCCAGCATCGCCGTCTCATGATGCTCAAAACCATACCAGCGCGGATAGGCCGCCGCATCTTTCAGGCGGAAGGCGCCGCTCAGGTCCACCACGCGCAGGCCCCGCCCGATCAGCACAGGCGCCAAATCCCGCGACACCTCGTGCGGCGTCGCCAAAAAAACGAAATCTGTGCCCGAGGGTGCGAGCGCCTCTGTGGCAAGGGGAGTTATGGGAACGGATGAGATGCCGCGCAGCGCAGGGTGCGACTCGCCAGCGTCGTGCGACTCGCCCCCGCCCCGCCCGGAGGACATCAGGTGCGTCAGCCGCACACCCGGATGCCGCGCCAGCAGCCCGATCAGCTCGCGTCCGGCGTAGCCCGTCGCCCCCAGCACCGCGACGCGGACCTTCGCCCGCGGCTCGCGGCCCCGCGCCCTCGACTCTTGAATTTCCTGCTCGACCGCCGTCCCCACGCCCTCTCGTTCCACCTGGGTAGTATAAATA
>JBOGJW010000296.1:0-13281 GCA_050745245.1 Terriglobia bacterium
GGTTATGAAAGCGCGGTTCGGTGACGGCGCGAAGGATATCCATCTTGTAAACCAGAACGTCGAGAATCACCTCGAGGACGGTGTTCATGATGGTTCCGCCTCCCGGCGAGCCGAGCACCAGGCGCAGTTGCGCGCCCTGGAGAACAATAGTGGGGGTCATGGAAGAGAGCGGACGCTTGTGCGGCTCGATAGCGTTGGCCTCGCCCTGAATCAGCCCGTACATATTCGGCGAGCCGGGCTTGCTGGAGAAATCATCCATCTCGTCGTTCAGCAGAAAACCGGCTCGATCCACAGTAACGCCGCTGCCGTAACCGTTGTTAAGCGTAGTGGTGTTGGAAACAGCGTCGCCTTCGGCGTCAACCACAGAAAAGTGGGTGGTGTTGCCGGACTCGTAGGGCTGCGGGCGGCCGGCGGCCACCGGCGCGTCCGGCTTCGCGCTCTCGATCTGTTCCCGGAGCGCGGCCGCGTAGCGCGGGCTGATAAGCCCCGCGACGGGCACAGTCGCAAAATCCGTGTCGCCGAGGTAGGCGGCACGGTCTGCATAGGCGCGCCGCATGGCCTCGATGATCCAGCGCATGGAATCATAGGAGTCCGGCTGCCCCAGGTTCATGGGGTCGAGAATGTTGAGCATCTCGATCAGCGCTACGCCTCCCGAGCTTGGCGGCGGCACGCTCAGAACGGTGTAGCCCCGAAAATGTCCTTCGAGCGGCTTGCGCAGCTTGGCCTGATAACGCGCCAGGTCTGCGAGCGTGATGATCCCGCCCAGCCGGCGCTGCGTGCGGACGACGTCCTTCGCGATGTCACCTTTATAGAACGCGCCCGGCCCGCGACGGGCAATCTCACGGAGCGCTCGCGCCAGCTCAGGCTGCTTAAACGTCTCGCCCGGCTGGTAGTAGTTTCCGTTGCGCAGAAAGATGCGCCGCGAGTTGGGAAACCGGCCAAGCAAACTCTCGTGGTCGCGCAGCGACTGGCTTAACCAATAGCTTACCGTGAAACCATCACGCGCAAGACGGATGGCGGGCGTGATGACGCGGCGGAGTCCGAGCTTGCCGTATCGCTCTTCAGCAAGCGCCAAGCCCGCAACGGTGCCGGGCACTCCCGTCGAGCGCGCGCCGACCGTGCTCGCGCCGGGAATCACGTTCCCCTGCGCGTCGAGGTACATATTGCGCGAGGCCGCGCCCGGCGCTTCCTCGCGATAGTCCACCATCACCGCGCGCCCGTCCGTCATGCGGATCAGCATGAACCCGCCCCCGCCGAGATTTCCGGCGAACGGATAGGTCACCGCCAGTGCGAACCCGGCGGCAACCGCCGCATCAACCGCATTACCGCCTTCGCGCAGAATCTCGAGCCCCGCGCGGGAGGCGTGCGGCTCGCTGGCCACCACCATGCCGTGCTTGGCGGCGACGGGCTCGTAGGCTGACGCGGGGAGGGCGAAAAGCGCAAGCAGGATTGCACAGAGGACTGGCCGCAGCGGAAACCGGGTAGCGCGGAGTCGTTTTGTAACTCCACGCCTTTTTATCGTGGCGGACCGACAAGCCGGGGAGTTTCCGAAGGCGGGAAACTCTGCGCTACCCGTCGCGGTCAGCGCCACTGGTGTCACCCCCGCGAAAGCGGGCGTCCATGAATGGATTCCTGCTCCCCCGCGTGCGCGGAGGACAAGTTTCTGGGTAACGACTGTAAATGGCGTTTGGTTGCGACCGCAAGGCCGCGCCGCGCTACCCGCTACAAATTCACTCACGCGAATTGGTTGAGATTGATCCCCGAGTGCCACGACATGTCCATGCGGAGGAGCTCATCCCATGTTATCGCGTGCCCGCGGTATGCGGCCTCGCGGCCAAGCATCGCGCTGAGCGTGGATTCGGCGCCCATTGCAGCCTGGTTGTGGAACTTGCCGCTGGTAATGCTCTCGACGTAGGACTTGAACTTCTCAGGGTCAGCCTGCTCGAGGTTGTCATGGAACACCCCCGAGGCGGAAAACTGTTCGGGCGCGGCTGAGGGCGCGGCGCCGGCGTTGCCCCAGTGCCACGGCTCTTCTCCGTAGACCGCCACCGGACCTGAGTAGTGCCATTCGGAGACGCCTTTGCTGCCGAAAAAGCGCGCGGCCACATCCCACCAGCCCTTATCAAATTGCGTGGAGCTGAAGTTGATGGTGACGTGGTTCGGATAGTAGAACGTGGTGTTGTAGTGCCCGTAGGTGTCGCCCGAGTCGGGACGCACCTGGCGCCCGCCCGTGCCTACCGCCTTCAGCGGATGCGCCCCGAGCATCCAGTTAAACGTGTCGATCACGTGAATATTCTGCTCGACGATGATGTCGCCGGAGAGCACGCGGTCGTAAATCCAGTTGCGAATGCGGGTGTAATCCCGCGAGGCGTTGGGCCACGACGGGCGGTTGATAAACGTGGCGAAGTAATAGCCCTCGCCGGATGCGATCTGCCCCAGCGCCCCGGACTGGATGCGCCGGTTGAGCTCGACAAACGGCGGCGCTTTGCGAAGCTCGAAGCCCACATCCAGGCTAAGGCGCCCCTGGGCTTTCTTGCCGATCGCCATCACGCGCTTGGCGCCGTCTACGTCCACCGAGACTGGCTTTTCGCAGTAGGCGTGCTTACCCGCGTCGACCGCGGCTTCAAGGTGCTGCGGGTGGAAGTAAGGCGGCGTGGTGATCAGAACGATATCTACATCCTTGTTCTCCGCGATCCGCTCGAAGGCGTGGGGCCCGCGAAAGACGCGCGAGCTCTCGACGGCCGCGTAACCCTTCTGCTGCGCGATCTGCCCGAAGTGCGCCTGCGCTTTATCGAGCTGGTCCTGAAAGAGGTCGCCGAGCGCGATCACGCGCACCGGCGTTTGCGTGGCCAGCACGGTGGCGTCGTGGGTGCCGCGGCCTCCGCATCCGAGCAGCCCCAGGCGCAGGTGCGAATTTGCCGCGCTGCCACGCACGAGCTGCGGCTTGAGGATCATCAGCCCCGCCGCGCCCGTCGCGGCCGCTCCCACAAACTGCCGCCGTGTTATTTTGCTTTTCGCCATGCTCGCCTCCATTACGACTCGATCAGCCGCCGAAGATAGTCCCGCTCCTTCTTCACGTCCTCGATCTGCTGCGGCCCGGAAATCTCCCGCTCGATCGTCACCGGCCCCTGATAATTCAGCGCCTTGAGCCTCTGGATGATTTTCGGAAAGTCTACCTTGCCGTGCGGGATCGGCACTTCCTTCCCGAGATCGCGGGTATTGGTAGGATAAAGGCCGTCCTTCGCGTGCATGTTCTTGACATACGGCCCGAGAATATCGAGCGCGTCGAGCGGGTTTGCTTTGTCGTACACGATCAGGTTCGCGGTATCCAGGTTCACTCCTTGGTTGTCGGCGCCCACGTCCTCGATCGCTCTCAGCATTGTGATGGGAGTCTCCGTCCCCGTCTCGTAGAGGAACTGCTGACCGTTACCCTTGCAGTAGCTCGTGACGTCGCGCAAGGTCTCTACCGCTTCGCGGTAAAGCAGGTCATTCGGATCCTCGGGGATGAAGCCTACGTGGAGGCGTATCGCGGGAACGCCGAGCTGCTTAGCGTAATCGGAGAGCTTCTTCACCTTCTCCACGCGCTGCGCGCGGTAGGTGCGCGGCACCAGCCCGAGCGTCAGCGGGCCGTCGTAGAAGTTGTAGATGTCCGGCCCGGGCCCGCTCGTGCCGAGCGCCGTAACCACAATATTGTACTTTTCGAGCGCGGCTCGAAGCTGCCCAACGAGATTATCATTCAACTCTCCTGCCTCAATCTGGCAGGTGGGCAGATCAAGGCTGTGCACCTTGGCCATGGCGGCGTCCGGGTCATCCCCAATGCCCGTGATGATCCCGAGGGCCATGGGCGGGTAGGCGCGCGGCTTTGCAGGCGCTCCGGATGACTGTTGCGCCGCGCCGCCAGGCAACACTGCCAAGGCGCGCTCCGCGCCCAGCCCCGCCGCCGCGAGCGCGGCCGATGCTTTCAGAAAACCCCGCCGGCTTGCTTTATTGTCCATTCGGCTTCCCTCAGATCAACGGACCCGCCACCGGTGTCACCCCCGCGAAAGCGGGGGTCCATTAACGGATTCCCGCTCCCCCGCTTGCGCGGAGGACAAGCTTCGCGGGAACGACTGAAAGCGGCGCTTGATTGCAGCCCTGCCGCGCTGCGCTAGAACGTCTTCTATAAACTCATGGCTGCGTCCGAATGTAAATATCTTTGAACAGGATGATAAACCCGTGCTCGCCCGTGTGGATCTGCAATCCGATCACGCCATCTGTGAACC
This sequence comes from Terriglobia bacterium, assembly GCA_050745245.1. Lineage (GTDB taxonomy): Bacteria > Acidobacteriota > Terriglobia > UBA7540 > UBA7540 > RH2-MAG17b. The sequence goes on from JBOGJW010000296.1 coordinate 4,263, forward strand.
GCGCCGGGCTGTAGGTGTAATCCGCGATTTTCACTCCGTTCAGATGCGTGACGATGTGATTGCCGTCGGTCAGAAGCTCGAGCCGATTCCATTCACCCAGGGGTTTCAGCGCCTTTTCTCCGCTGGCTGATGGGAGCATCAACCAGCCGCGCCCGCCGCTCTCGTAGATCCCGCCCGTATGGTTGCCCAGCGTGGGATCGATTTCCACCTGCATGCCCTGAATATCCGGCCCGTACTTCGGATTTATCCCCGTAATCCGCGAATGGAAGAACAGGCCGCTGTTGCCTTTCGAAAGAGCTTTGAAGCGCAGCCGCAGGGCGAAGTTCCGATAGGTTTTGAGCGTAGTGAGATAGCCGTACTTCCCGCTGGTGCTCTCCGCGCGGATCGCGCCGTCCTCGACCACCCATCGATCGGTCCCATTGATGTGCCAGCCGCTCAGAGTCTTTCCGTTGAAAAGGGAAATCCAACGCCCTTGCGCTTGCGCCGCGCCCGCCGGTTGCGCCAATGCGAGCGATAGTGCAAAGATGGCAAGTCCGCTGATTTTCATTCGCGGTGCTCCTGGTGGAAGACGGATACAATAGCACACGAAACCCCTTCAGGAACATGGTTTTCACTTCGGAGGCTTGTGGATGAAGGAACTGGGCGTAGGCATTATCGGAACCGGCTGGGTTTCCGGAGAGCACATTCGCGCCTTCAAGAACAACCCTCACACGGAGGTGCGAGCGATCGTGAGCCGCAGCCGGGACCGGGCCCACGCCAAGGCGGAGGAATTCGGACTGCAAAATTGCCGCGTGTACGATCATCTGGAAGACATGCTGGGCGCCCCGGGGATTCAGATCGTTTCGATCTGCACGCCACATCACCTGCACGTCGGGCAGGGCATTGCCGCGGCCGCGGCGGGCAAACACCTTCTGCTGGAAAAGCCGGTGGCTCTGAACCTGGAGGGCCTTCGCAAGCTCCAGGCGGCTGTCCGCGAGCACAAGGTGAAGACGGTAGTCAGCTTCGTGCTCCGCTGGAACGCGCTCTTCCAGACCATTCGGGCGCTGCTGTCGGATGGAGTGGTAGGCGCGCTCTTCTACGGCGAGGTCGACTATCTCCACAGCATCGGGCCCTGGTATAAGCAGTACGAGTGGAACATCAAGAAGGAGATTGGCGGCAGCAGCCTGCTGACCGGAGGTTGCCACGCCGTCGATGGGCTCAGGTGGTTCTTCGGAAAGCGCGCTGTGGAGGTGCTCGCGTTCTCGAACACCAGCGCGGCCAATCCCCTCCACTACGAGTACGACGCCAACAGCGTCACGCTGGTTAAATTTGACGACGGCTCCGTCGGCAAGGTGGCCTGCTCGATTGAGTGCGTAATGCCGTACGTCTTTAACATCGAGCTGCTCGGCGACGGCGGCACGATCCGCAATAACCAGGTCTTCTCAAAGCGCTGGACCGGGCAAAAGAGCTGGGCCACAATCCCGACGATTCTGCCGGACAGTGGAGACGTCACGCACCATCCCTTCGGCGAGGAGATCAACCACTTCGTCGACTGCGTTCTCAATGACCGCGAATCACACGCGAATCTGGAGGACGCCGCGCAAACCCACGAAATCTGCTTCGCCTCGGAGATTTCCGCGCGCGAAGGCCGCCCTGTGCGATTGCCACTGTAGCGACTTATCAGCTTTTTGAAAAACCCAGCTCAAACGGCGTAGCGGCGATTTTATATCGCCATTAGTCCAGCATTCCCAATGGCGGCATGAAGCCGCCGCTACACGTTTTTCAGCAAGCTGCCAGGGAAGACAAGAATTGACGGTGTTGCCGAGCACGGGCGAGGGTTCTTACCGGGCGCTTTTACTCGCTTAGGTAATAGCAGCCCAGGTGCTTGACGCGGTTACAGAGGAATTGCTAACGTAGCCCGGCTGCTGAAATTACAGGTCAGCGCGGCAGTGACTCGCGGAAGACGAGTCTGCGAGCTGACCGCCGAATGGGGAGGGACAGCAAATGAGGACGCGCGTGCTGTGCGCATGCTGTGCAATCGTGTCGCTGGTCGTGCTTGGGTCGGGGAGCCTGCGCGCGAGCCAAGTTACACTAACCATAAACAACGCTGGTTCCAACACCATGGGCGGGGTCTACGTCGGGCCGTATAATTTCACGCTGAGTGCAAACGGTCAAAATTCATCGGCCGGGCTGATCTGCGATGACGCCAACGACGACGTCCACCCTCCCGGCGAGTATTGGAACGCCGCGACGGAAAGTTATTCAAACCTGCCATCGAGCTTGGACGGGGCCTTGTTTCCGAAGGGCAACGTCAATGCACCGAATGTGGTGGGCTACGAAGAAGTGGGATACCTCGCCGAGCAGATGCTCGCGAATTTGAGCAACACTACCGAAGTCGGCGAGCTCCAGTGGGCCATTTGGGATATTTTCGATGCTGGCACCTGCGGGACCGGCATTTCGAACTGCGATCCATTCGGATCGCTGACTAGTACACAATTAAACGCGGTCAATAGCTACCTCAGCGGTGCGGCGTCGAACTATGCCTCGGGCAATTACTCGAACCTGGTGATCTATACCCCGGTTGCCGGAAGCCAAGTTCCACGCGGCGATGGCCTGCCGCAGGAATACATCGGCACGGCTGCGGAGCCGTCCACAGTGGTCCTGCTCGGACTTGTGCTGATCGGCGCTCTTGGATTGGGCAAGCGCTTTTGCGAGGCGTAGGGCTCGCTAGCGAACGCAGAGCCGGTAGCGCAGCGCGGCAGAGCCGCAACCAAACGCCGCTTACAGTCATTCCCGCGAAGCTTGTCCTCCGCGCAGGCGGGGGAGCGGGAATCCATTTAGGCACGACTGGACCAACGCTTGCGCGGGGGTGACTACGTGGAGAAGTGGAAAAGCCGCGGACCTGAAAGACGCAGGTCCGCGCTACCTTAGCCAGCCGTGACCGTCTGCAGAGCGGATCGGAAGTAGGGAATCACTTTGTCGAGCCCCTGGTCAAGGCTCACCTGGGGCTTCCATCCGAGCTTCGCGATCGCCTTCGAAATATCGGGCCGGCGGCGCGTGGGATCGTCAACAGGCAGCGGCTCGAAAACCACCCGGCTGCGGCTGCCGGTTCGCTCGATGATCTTGAGCGCGAAGTCGAGCATCGAAATCTCCTCTGGGTTGCCGAGATTCACCGGGCCTGTCTCCTCCGAAAGCAGCAGCCGGTATAATCCTTCCACCAAATCGCCAACGTAGCAGCAGCTCCGCGTCTGCGTGCCGTCGCCATAGACGGTCAGCGGCTCGTCTTTCAGCGCCTGGGTGAGGAAGTTCGGCAGCGCGCGCCCATCGTCCATTCGCATCCGCTCCCCGTAGGTATTGAAGATGCGCGCGATGCGCACCCGCACCCCGTGCTCGCGGTGGTAGGCCATGGTGATGGCCTCGGCGAAGCGCTTGGCCTCGTCGTAGACGCTGCGCGGGCCAATCGGATTGACTCGTCCCCAATAAGTCTCCGGCTGCGGGTTTACCTCGGGATCGCCGTAAACCTCCGACGTGGAGGTCAGCAGAAAGACGCTGCCGCGCGCCTTCGCTAGGCCAAGCGCATGATAAGTGCCCAGCGATCCGAGCTTGAGCGTGTGGATCGGATGGCCGGCGTAGTCCTTCGGACTCGCCGGCGAGGCGAGGTGCAGCACGCAGTCGATCCGCATGGCCGCGGCGTCGCCGTCCGAGATGCCGTTTGCGGCAGATGCCGCGATGCGGCCGAGATCGATCGGCTTAGTGACGTCGTATGGAACGAAATTGAAGCGCGGATGTGCGAGGAGATGCTCAATATTGCTGCGCTGCCCGGTGAGCAGGTTATCCAGGCAGATGACCTCGAAACCCTCAGCGATGAGGCGGTCACACAAGTGGGAGCCCAGAAACCCAGCGCCTCCGGTCACCAGGGCGCGTGGGGGTGGTTGCGATCTCGCGGCCATGCCTTATCCCCCCACCGGAGTCGCGAGATGGGCTTCCGTTCCCTGCTTTTCGCGCGCGGCGCTGGATGCCGCCTCCGCGCGGCCCATGCACAGGTATTCGAAGCCGGCCTCGCGCGCCGCGGCCGGATCAAGCACGTTCCTGCCGTCGACGATGACGGGCACCTCCATCAGGCTTCTGGTGCGGACCAAATCAAGTTTCGCGAATTCCTCCCAGTCGGTGAGGATCAGGAGGGCCGCAGCGCCAGTAGCCGCCTCATAGGCGGAGGCGCAGAAGGTCACAGCATCTTTCGCAAAAGCGGCCTTGGCCGCCGGCATCGCTTGCGGATCGTAGAGGCGCAGCGATGCGCCTTCTTTCAGCAAGGCATCGATGATCTTCAGGCTGGGCGCCTCGCGGATGTCGTCGGTATGCGGCTTAAATGCAAGACCAAGCACCGCCAGCGTCTTCCCCTGAATCACCCATAGCGCGTCCCGCAGTTTCTTAACGACAACGCCCGTGCGCTGCTGGTTCACGAGCTCGGCGCCGCGCAGCATCGTGCATTCCACCCCGTGCGTCTCCGCCAAGTGAATGAAAGCTCGCAGGTCCTTGGGGAAACAATAGCCGCCGAAACCAATGCCGGCGCTGAGGAACTTCGCTCCAATCCGCGGATCGAGCCCCAGGCCGTGCGCAACCTGCTCGACGTCCGCGCCAACCGCGTCGCAGAGATCCGACACCATGTTGATGAACGAAATCTTTGTAGCCAGGAAGGCGTTTGCCGCGTGTTTAATCAACTCCGCCGTGGTGGGAGTTGTCACCACGAGGGGGCAGTTGATAGGCCGGTAGATTTCCTCCAGGATCGCTCTTCCGCTCTCGCTCTCAACTCCAATCACGATGCGGTCGGGATGAAAAAAGTCGTGGATCGCCTTCCCTTCTTGAAGAAACTCGGGGTTAGAGGCTACTTCAAACGCGGCGCCGCCCGCCGGCTCGGCTTTGCGGGCCGCTCCGCCGCCGGGTTGCTCTTCAAAGCGCGCAAACCGCTCGATGGTCCGTTTAATCCATCTCGCGGTGATCGCCGGAACTGTGCTCTTCTCGACAATCAACTTGTAGCCGTTCAGGTTGCGCGCGATCACGCGGGCTACCGCTTCCACTTGGCTGAGGTCGGGCGCGCCGTTCTCGCGTTGCGGTGTTCCTACGCAGACGAAGATCACCGAAGCGGACCTGACCGCGGCAGCCACATCTCCCGTCGGCTTAAAGCGCCCGCTCACGAGGTGTTTTTCGAGCAGGGGTTGGAGGCCGGGCTCGTAAAACGGGGCTTTTCCCGACTTCAGGAGGTCGATTTTTTCCGCGGCCTCATCGGCGCCTGCTACTTCCCATCCCAGCTCTGCGAGGCCCAGCGCAGTCGGCAGCCCGACGTGACCCAGTCCCAGCACGGCGAGCGTGGCGGTCTTCTCTGAGCCAGAGCCCTCGATCATCGTTCAATTCCTCCCTGGTTTTACGCTTCGCCCAGCGCGCGGCGCTTTGTGCGCTTGCGAGGCTGGATGAGTTCAGCGACTATTCTAACCTACTCTGTCCTGGTGGACCTGCGGCCCGCGAAAGCTGATGAAAACGGCCGCGGTCCGGGCAGCCCGCGTTGCGGGCTGTCCGGTGGTGGCCTTGTCGTACGCCTGGCAATGGGTGGCGCATACATCCTGCATTTTGCGACGTGCGCGATCCTGGGGAACCGCACATGAAAAAATAGCCGTGGGTACGCCGCCCGGACGAGTATTCGTGGGATGGCCCCTGATGGGGCCGCGTCCAGCGCTCTACATCGCGCGAATGGGCACGCTACGATGCGTCTTCGCGGCGCGATAGATCGCCTCGATCACGGCGACGTCCCGCAAGCCCTCGATCCCGTCCGGCTCAGGGTCTTTTCCTCGGCGAATGCTCTCTGAAAACGCGTCGAGCTCCAGGGCGAATTCGTCGATCTTAGGGAAGACCTTCTCGAACCAGCGCCCGCCGATTTTCCCGAACAGCCGGCGCTCGTCGTCATAGGCGTAGGCGGGATCGAGCGCCGCCCAACCCTTCTCCCCATGAACCTGCAGGAAGGATGCCTTTGCCGCGCGGAAGCTGGCAGTTCCCTGCAGGACCAGCCCTTCGGGAAAAGTCAGTTGGAACGCGATATTCTCATCGAGCTTGTCGCTAAAACGGGAGCGATCCACCGTCCAGGAGGAGGCGGACGCTTCGAGGGGCTCGCACCCGGCAATCCATCGGCCGGTGTTCACGCAGTAGACGCCCACGTCCGGCAAAGCGCCGCCGCCCGCGAGCCGCGGATCGAGGCGCCAGGGCTGCACCTTCTCAACCGGCAGCATGATGGTGAAGGCGGTATGGATCAGCCGAAGCGGTCCGAGCTTTCCCGCGCTCACCATCTCCTTCAGGGCCACGCTTGCGGGCTCAAAGTACTTGCGGTAAGCGATCATGAGGCGGACATTGCTTGCGCGGCACGCCTCCACCATGCGCCGGCATTCGTCCACGGTATTTGCCATCGGCTTTTCGCACAGCACGTGCTTGCCGGACGCGGCCGCCTGGATCGCCTGCCCGGCGTGGCAGCCGTTCGGGCTCGCCAGAAAAACCGCGTCCACCTCGGGGCTGGCGAGGCACTCGCCGTATTCGTCATAGCTGTACGTCTCGCTCGCGCCAAACTTCCGCGCCAGCTTTCGCGCCTTCTCACGGTCGCCGCTTACGAGCGCGGCCAGCCTCGATTTCCGGCTGTTGCGGAACGCGGGCAGCACCGCCCGCTGCGCGATGCCGCCGAGGCCCACCACCGCATAACCGATCCGTTGTGATGCCGCCATTAAAATGGTCCGTTACGTATCGCCGACATCTTGCCGACATCTTGCCGGCATCAGAGCCTGTTTCGAGAATTCCGGTAAGGCACCCCTCACCCGGCTCGCGCCGCTCGCCACCCTCTCCCTCTGGGAGAGGGCGTTAGTCCACGAGGGATTACAGCCCTCTCCCTCGGGAGAGGGTGCCCGACGTAGGAGGGCGGGTGAGGGGCATTTGGCGCTCCTCGGCTGCGGGGCAGGCTCCGAGCGCCGGCACTGCCCCGTGTCTACCTAATTTAGTCCTCATCAGGCGGCGTGTGAGGGTAACTGCACGTCAGGCGTCTGCGGCGGAGGCGCGGACCCGAAGGCTTTCTTAAGCCCTTCGCGCGTGAGGCGGAAGATCGTCCGCCTGTTTTCAACCGCCACTCGCACCCAGTCCCGCCGCCGCATCTGCGGAAAGTAGATGCCCCGGAAAATAAGCCGCGCTGCCAGGTGCATCACGCGGTGGCCCCAAGGCGCCGCGGCCAGCCTCTCGACTGCGGAAGCATTGGTAGCGCGACTGTAGGTGATGCTCCAGGCGCGGTTCACCTCGGCTTCCGCGTCCTCAACCGAAATTCCCTTGGGGAAGTGATCGATGGTGAACGGCCGGAATTCCAGCCACCAGCGGTCCTTGCTCCGCAGCCGGCCTTCTTGCGCGAGCTTCGCGTAGAGCGGTGTCGAGGGATACGCCGTAAGCAGGCCAAATACGGGCAGCCCCGGAGGCCAGGTCCGCACCTGAGCGAGCGTGCGCTCCGCCACGCCCTTGCTGTCGCCGTCCATGCCGAAGATGAAGGAGGTGATGGCGTAGAGGCCATAGCGGGCAAGCAGCTCCAGTATTGCCGCGTACTCGTCTGGCTTATTGAAGCTCTTGCTCACGCTTTTTAGGTTCTCGGGGTCGATGGATTCGAGGCCCATGAAAATCCAGCGCCCGCCGCTCTCGGCAATCAGCGAAACGAGCTCCTCGTCCCGGAGCAGGTTCATGCTGATCTGCGCCACCCATGGCATCTGCGCTCCGCGCGCGATCACCTCCCGCAGCAGCGATTTGGTGCGCTTGCGGTTGATGGCGAAATTGTCGTCCACGAAGAAGACCGCGATCTTGCCGTGCTGGCGTTCCTGGAGGGTTTTGAGCCGCAACATCTCGTTAACCACGCTTTCGTTGGTCCGAAAGCGCAGCGAATCGCCAAAGAATCCCGTGACCGTGCAGAACTCGCAGCCGTACGGGCAGCCCCGGCCGGACTCAATCGGCACCAGGTGAAAGCTCTGCCAAGTGCTTCCGGAAAGCGCCAGGGCCCGGCGGGCAATCCCCGGAATTCCGTTCGTTAGGTCGAATTGGCTGAGGTCCATCCGGTCCCACGGGATTTCCGGATACGCGTCGAGTGAGGGCTTCACTTCTTTTCCGTTCTCGTCGAGCGGCGCATAAACCTCTTTCAGGGCGCCGCAACGGGCGTCCTCGACGATTTTTGGCCAAGTGGCGTCCGCCTCCCCGAGGGCGATTGCATCGGCGTGGCGCGGACCGCCGTCGCGTCCGAGCGCCTCGTCGGGCATCTCGGTGACGTGTGGACCGCCCATGACGACCGGGACGCCCGCCGCCCGGATGGCGTCCGCCATCTTATATGCCTTCGCGATCATCCGCGTCATCGAGCCGATGCCAACGAGCTCGATATGGTTTTTGCGGATCATGTTCACCAACTGCTGCTCGTCCATAGGCTTCGTGTTGCCGTCCACCAGAACAACGGTGTCACCCGCGGGCGTCAGAGACTTCAGAAGAAACATCCAAAGGTGCGGCATAAAATTGTGGGTAATCCCATTGTCCGGATTGTAGAGCAGAATATTCATTCAGATTCTCCTTGACGTTTGTCCGCCAGAAGCACAGGCGCGATTTCGCGGTTTACTGAAAACCTCGGGCCGAGCGGCGTAGCGGTGAATTTTTATCCAGTGTTCTCAACCGCAGCATGGCGGCATAGAGCCGCCGTCACACGTTTTCAGCAATTCGCTAAACCACGGTAAAGAATACGCCCCACATTCTATGCCATTTGTCAATCGGCAACAACGCTTAAGCTGGGTAGCTGGGTAGCGCAGACCTCCGCCTTTGAGGTCTGCGGCTTTTGTTGGAGGCCCAATAGAAACACTGCGGACCTGGGAAACGCAGGTCCGCGCACCCCATTTATTGATTCTAAAGGCTTATTAGGCTTCGTTCCGGCGATTATTGCATATTTTCTTGGCGCCGCCGCGCCGGCGTCCCGCCGGCATGCGCCGCTAAACCTGGGTAGCAC
>JBOGJW010000297.1:0-4426 GCA_050745245.1 Terriglobia bacterium
CTCAAGAATCGCTTCGGACCGCGGAAGTTGGGCTAGTAGCGCAGACCTCCGCCCTTGAGGTCTGCGGACTTTCATGCAAGTCGCGGACCTGACAAACACAGGTCCGCATTACCTCGCTTCTCATGCCGCAAAAAACCGGTCCCAAATGAGCGGGCGCCGCACGCGGGACACGCCCTAATTTTATACAACTATCTGGCCGCCCCTGCGTAGCAAAAAGCCCACGGCACAAAACCGGTGCTGTGGCTACCCGCTCCCATCTACATGATGTTCGCCGGATCGACGTCCATAACGACCGAACGCGGAGGGATGCGCCTGAGGTCGCACTCATCCGCGACGCGGCGTAAGACGCGGTTCAGTAGCGGGCGTGAGTTCGAGCGAATAAGAATCTGGATTCTGCACCGCCCTTCGAGCCTCGCCAGCGGCGCGGGATGCGGCCCCATGATCCTCATCTGTTTCGCATCCGCTATTTGGCCGAGGATCTGTCCAACCTCGGCGCCGATCTCGGCCGCGCGCTCAAGCTTCTTGTCCTGGATCACGATGTTGGCAAGCGCAGTGACAGGCGGAAAGTGCATCATCCGACGAAAGCCCATCTCTTTGCTGAAGAAACCAGCGTAGTTCTGATCCGCGGCCAGCAGGATGGCGTAATGAGCCGGATAGAACGTCTGCACCAGCACGCGTCCCGGCGCTTCGCCTCGGCCGGCGCGGCCTGCCGCCTGCGTCAGAAGCTGAAAGGTGCGTTCCGCGGAGCGAAAATCCGGAAGACGCAGGCCCATGTCGGCTGAAATCACGCCGACCAGGGTAACGCCCGGAAAGTCGTGTCCCTTGGCAACGAGCTGAGTTCCGGCGAGGATATCAATCTTCCCGTCGCGGAAGTCGGCAAGCACTCGCTGATAATGTCCGGGCCGCCGGGCCGTGTCGCGGTCGAGGCGTGCGACGCGCGCGCCAGGAAAAGCCTCCGCCAGTTTGTCCTCGAGCTTTTCAGTGCCTTCGCCTACGTAGTAAAGGTACTCGCCGCCGCAGGCCGGACAGCGCTTTGGCACCGGCGCCGTGTACCCGCAGTAATGGCAGATGAGGCGATGCTCGCGGCGGTGATAAGTGAGAGAGATTGAGCAGTTGACGCAAGTGATCGCCTCACCGCAGCTCCGGCAGAGGAGGAACCACGCATAGCCGCGGTGGTTGAGGAGAATCATTGTCTGCGAGCCGCTGGCAATCTGCGCATCAATCTCCTGCTTCAGGCGGCGCGAGATCGGCGCCTGGGTGTGCGTCTCGCGGAACTCCTGTCGCATGTCGAGGATTTCGACGCTCGCCAGAGGCCGCCCGGCTACACGCTGTGTAAGCGTAAGGAGGCGATACTTCCCTTGCTGCGCGTTCCAGTATGATTCCATCGACGGCGTGGCCGAGCCGAGGACGCAAAGCGCCTTCGCCAGCCTCGCACGGACCACGGCCACGTCGCGACCGTGGTACCGAGGCGTCTCCTCCTGTTTGTAGCTCGCCTCATGTTCCTCATCTACTACCACGAGCCCCAGCCGCGCCAATGGCGCGAATACGGCGGAGCGCGTGCCGAGCACCACGCGCGCTTCGCCTCGCCAGACCCGCCACCAGGCCTCTCTCCTGCTCGCCGGACTTAAGCCGCTGTGCAGCACGGCCACCTGCGCGCAGAAACGCCGCTCGAATTGGGCTTGCAGCATTGGCGTGAGCGAAATCTCCGGAACCAGCACCAGAGCTGCGCGGCCGTCAGCAAGACACTGCGCCGCCAGGCGCAGGTATATCTCGGTCTTGCCGCTGCCGGTGATTCCGTGCAAAAGGGAGACGCTGAACTCGCGCGATTCCATGCGCGCCGCCAGTGCATCGGCGGCGGAGGCCTGGCCCGCCGTTAACGTGAGAACATCCGGCGTGGCCAGCGACTCTGCGGAGGGGATGCGCAACATTGAACCAATTCCGAGTGCAGAGCTTTCGTGATCGCCTTCCCAGCCGGTGGCTGACCTTGCCTCGGCGAGGTCGACCAGCCCCTCGCGCTGAAGCTTGTTGAGCGTGGCCAAGCTCGCTCGCGCGGATTTGAGCAGCGCGCGGTGGTCACGCAGCGCGCCGTGTTCCCTCAGCGCTTCGATGATCCTCCGGCGCACCGGCGAGAGCTTCTGCCAGACCTCCTCCTCTTCCTGCGCCGCCGAGGGCGATAAACGCACGGCCAGCACCTTGCGCGGCTCGCGGTCCGCGCCCCTCTCCCGAGCCCAGTCGTGCTTCATTGCCTCGCTGTGGAGCTTTTGAAACGAGGACGGGAATTTCCGCCGCACGGTCTCAACCGCCGCGTCCGCGTGAGCTTCGAGGTAGGCTAGAAATTCTGCCTCTTCGCCGCCGCGAATTTCTTCGAGCAGCGACGCCCTGAGAGCTTCAAGCTGCTGCTTCCCCCGATCCGTGAGCGTTAGTATCTGCGCGTGGCGTGTCTCGGTCGCCACGGGGAGCATGGCGCCAAGGACCTCACCGACCGGCGCGATGTAGTACTCCGCCATCCAGAAGCCCAGCGTCAGCAACTCCGGAGAGAGCAGCGAATCTGTGTCGAGCACCCGCAGCACATCCCGCACGCGCACGCCGGGCGCCATGCCCGGGACCGGTTCGAGCGCGATTCCGATGGCTTTGCGGGCGCCGAGGGGTACCAGGACCCGCTGGCCAGGGCGCACCTCGATCCCCGCGGGCAAGCGGTAGGTGAGGGGCCGGCGAATCCGCGCCAGCACGGCGACTTCGATAAAGCGCTCGGTTGTTTTGGCGATCTTCTGGCCTGCCATGGAAGGCTTAAGTTTAGCAGGAACAGCATCGGAAGCCCGGCCAGCCGGCAGGGTCGGCGAGCGCGCACATCCCATTCTAAATAAAAGGAGTGCTCTTTTCTTGACCATTTTGTATAGGATTGCTAGACTAATCTTAGTAGGTTGCTGAAGTACGTGTAGCGGCGGCTTTATGCCGCCATGCGGCGACTGAGAATACCGGATTAATAGCGATAAAATCCGTTGCTAAGCCGCCTAAAAAGAGCCTTTTCAGCAACCTGCTCGTAGCCGCGGTTGCATGCCGTGAGCGGGTTCTGATGCGCTGATCGCCGGGCATTCCCGTAAGCTCAGGCGGCAGGCGAGTTTTAAACGGAGGCACAATGAGCACCGAAGTCAGCACGATCGAACAGCTTGCCACGAAAGAATACAAGTTCGGGTTTACCACCGATATCGAGATGGACACCGTGCCTGCCGGGCTGAACGAAGAGGTGATTCGCGCGATCTCGGCCAAGAAGAAGGAGCCTGAGTGGATGCTCGAGTGGCGCCTGAAGTCCTTCCGGCACTGGCTCACGATGAAAGAGCCCACCTGGGCCAACGTGCACTATCCCCCTATCGACTACCAGGCCATCCGGTATTATGCTGCGCCAAAGCAGAAGGGCGACGCTCCGAAGAGCCTGGAAGAGGTGGACCCAAAGCTGCTCGAGACTTATGAGAAGCTGGGCATTCCCCTCCGCGAGCGCGAGCTGCTGGCGGGCGTCGCGGTGGATGCCGTGTTTGACAGCGTCTCGGTCGCCACAACTTACCGCGAGAAGCTGGCGAAGCTGGGGATTATCTTCTGCTCGATGTCAGAAGCGGTGCAGAAGCACACGGACCTCGTGAAGAAGTACCTTGGGTCGGTAGTGCCTTACACCGATAACTTTTTCGCTGCGCTCAACTCTGCCGTTTTCAGCGACGGCTCGTTCGCTTACATTCCCAAGGGCGTCCGCTGCCCGATGGAGCTCTCCACCTATTTCCGGATCAATGCCAAGGACTCGGGCCAATTCGAGCGAACGCTCATCATCGCCGATGAGGGCGCCTACGTCAGCTATCTCGAAGGGTGTACCGCCCCGATGCGCGACACAAATCAACTGCACGCCGCTGTCGTGGAGCTGGTGGCGCTGGACAACGCCCAGATCAAGTATTCGACCGTGCAGAACTGGTATCCCGGCGATAAGGAAGGGAAGGGCGGCATCTACAATTTCGTGACCAAGCGCGGCAAGTGCCTGGGCGTGAATTCGAAGATCTCCTGGACGCAGGTGGAGACCGGCTCGGCGATCACCTGGAAGTACCCCAGCGTGATCTTGAAGGGCGACGGCTCGATCGGCGAGTTCTACTCGGTCGCCCTGACCAAGGGCTACCAGCAGGCCGACACCGGCACCAAGATGATCCACATCGGCAAGAACACCCGCTCGACGATCGTCTCCAAGGGGATCTCCGCCGGCCACGGCCAGAACACCTACCGCGGCGCGGTGCGCATTCTGGCGGGCGCCGAGGGGGCGCGCAACTACTCGCAATGCGATTCGCTGCTGATGGGTGGCAATTGCGGTGCGCACACATTTCCGTACATCGAAACGCGCAATCCCAGCGCCACGGTCGAACACGAGGCCTCGACCTCGAAGATCAGTGAAGAC
>JBOGJW010000298.1:0-5884 GCA_050745245.1 Terriglobia bacterium
TGCTTGCAATACCACATCCACCGCTGCCTTGGGCCGTGCGTGCCGGGGCTGACGACGGCGGAAATTTATACAGAGCGCGTCCGCCAGGTGCGCATGCTGCTGGAGGGCCGCGGCAGCGATCTCTTCCGCGAGCTTCACCAGCAGATGCTGAAGGCGTCCGAAGAGCAGCGTTATGAAGAAGCGGTGCGCGTGCGCGACCAGATTGGCGTGCTTGAGCAAATCCGCGAGCGCCAGAAGATGGCGGCCTCGCGCGGGGTCGATGCGGACATTCTGGGCTTTCACCAGGAAGGGCCTCTCGCAGCAGTCGATCTTTTTCACCTGCGCGGCGGGCGCGTGGTGGACCGGCGCGAGTTTTTCTGGGAGGACCTCGAGGGCGTCACACCCCAGGAGTTCTTTTCCTCACTGCTGAAGCAAATCTACCTTGGCCAGCAGCATTTTCCCGCGGAGATTCACTCTCCGGTGGATTTCGACGACCGGGGCGTGCTTGAGGATCTGCTTTCCGAGAAGGCCGGAACGCGCATTCGTATCCTCACGCCCCAGGGAGGGGCAAAGCGGGCGATGCTGGAGCTTGTGGCCCGGAATGCCCGGCAGTCCTTCGAGCGGCGGTTTCGAATCCTGAAGCCGCAGGCGCGCGAGATGCTCGACGCTCTGGCCGAAGCCCTCGATCTCGCCAAGCCGCCTGGCCGCATCGAGGCATTCGACATTTCGCACATCCAGGGCAGCGATATCGTCGCATCAATGGTGGTGTGGGAAGATGGCGCGATGAAGCGGGCGGACTACCGCAAGTTCATCATCAAAAGCGTTCCGCAGAACGATGATTTTGCCAGTATGCGCGAGGTAGTTACCCGGCGCTATCGCCGGTTGCTGGAAGAAAAGACGGACTTCCCCGGTCTAATTCTGATTGACGGCGGGATCGGGCAGCTCCACGCGGCCGCGGACGCGCTGGAGGCCCTCGGTGTGATCAACCAGCCGCTCGCGAGCATTGCCAAAAAAGAGGAGATTCTATACGTGCTGGGCCGGGAATCGGAGCCCATTGTCCTCGACCACCACTCCCCCGCCCTCCACCTCGTCCAGCAGATTCGGGATGAGGCGCATCGCTTTGCCGTCACGTTTCATCGCACACGGCGATCGCGCCGCCAGTTCACCACAGAGCTCCTGGGTGTTCCGGGAGTAGGAGAAAAGACCGCGCGAAAACTGCTCTCCCATTTTGGAAGTGTCAGCACCGTTCGCAAGCTCTCCGAAGAGGAGCTGCACCAAGTGGTGACCGTCGCTCAAGCGAAGGCGATTCGCCATCATCTCTCGCAAACCTGAGGAAGTTAAAATAAGCCGTCTGGACGGTCTAGTAAGTATTTTGTGGCATGTTAAGGAGAAATTCTTAGTGCTGCGCGACCTGAAATCAGGTACTATATGCTCATGGGGGAGAGGAAGGAGAACAACGATGGCACGTCGATCGCTTACTTCTGGGTTTGCATTCTTCTTGATAGGGCTGGGATGCGGCGCCGCCTTGGCCATGCTCTACGCGCCGCGCAGCGGAGAGGAAACACGAGAGCTGATCAACGAGAAAGTTGAAGCCGGAAAAACATACGTAGCCGCTCGCAAGCAGGAGTTTCAGCGTAAGGCCGAGGACTTGGCCACCGTTGGCCGGAGGAAAGCCGAAGACCTTGCTGAAAAAGGCAAAGCAATGGCGGCTAAGGTCGGGCTACAGGCGAGCTAGACACCAGCTTTGAGAACACACCGAATACGGAGGTGCACTATGGGAGGAAGCGGAAACGGCGGCTCGGCGTTTGGCTATTTTCTGATTGGTCTTTGCTTCGGCGCGGCCGCCGCGCTGCTGTTTGCTCCGCGAACGGGGCAGGAGACACGGGACCTTCTCAGCAGCAAGGCGAATGAAAGCAGGGACTACGTCAGTTCCAGGAGCAAAGATGTTCGCCAGCAGGCCGAGCAGATGGTCGGCAAAGCCAAGGACATCGTCGCCCAGCAGAAGGAGCAGCTCTCGGCCGCCCTGGAAGCGGGAAAGCAGGCTTACCAGGATGAGAAGGCGAAGGCTCGGTAGACTGCGCTCGCGTTTCGCTTTGAAGGGAGGCGTATAGATGGACCACGATACCCTTATCGCGATTTTCGTCATCATTGCAGCCGTTGCCATCGTGATCCAGATGTGTATTTTGCTGGGGATGTTTCTGGTCGCGCGCAAGCTGCGCGGTCCGATGCTGACGCTAACCCGGGAAGCGAAGCAGAACATGGACCGCGTGGTTCAAGCCGCAATGGAAATCTTCAACAGCTCCCGCGAGCCCATCAAGGCGGTTGCGGCAAATGCCGCCGAGGTGAGCCGGATCGCCCGGGACCGCACCGTGCTCATCGACCAGACGGTCGGCGAAATCTCGGAGCGAACGCGGCTACAGGCGATCCGGATCGACGGCGCGATTACCGGCCTCGTGGATAGGGTGGAGACCACGGCGACTACCGTTCAGCGCAACGTGATTGGGCCGTTGGTGGAAGTGGGCGCCATCGTGAAGGGCGTGCAATCCGGCATCGATTACTTCTTCTCCCGCCGCCAGCGCTCAAGTGCCCGCGAAGCCCGGCAAGACGAAGAGATGTTCATTTAAACCCCAGCGGCGCGCTCGTAGCGCCGTCTAAACAATCTTGCACAATGCCTCAAATGCACCCGCGCCAGCGGTCGTGGTGTTTGCCCGGACGCCCGTACCCGGACGGGCGAAAACGCGCCTGATTCCCGCGCTCGGGCCTGAGAGCGCTGCGCGTCTGCAGCAGGCTCTTCTCTGTGATGCCGCCGGCAAAGCGCGCGCCATGCAGCCGCGCGTCACCGCCTATCTGGCTCTCGCCGGACGGCCCTTCGGTCTTCCTGACCACATCAATTCACTCCCGACAATCCTTCAGCGTGGAGCAGATTTGGGTGGGCGGCTGCAGCACGTATTTAGCGCGCTTTTTCGCCGCCATCCCCGCGTGGTGGCAATCGGAACCGATTCGCCGGAGCTTTCACCTGCCCTTCTGCGCCAGGCGCTGGGCGAGCTCGATTGGTGCGAGGCGGTTGTCGGCCCGTGCCCCGACGGAGGTTACTACCTGGTGGGGCTGCGCCGCGGCGTCAGCCGCGTCTCCCGGCGCCAAGTGTTTGGACGCGTGCGCTGGGGCACTCGCTGGGCACTAGGCGATACTCTGCGGGGGATTGTGGAATCGGGCCTCAGTTGCTCTCTGCTTGAGCCCTGCGCGGACATCGACCGCCCGCGCGACTTGCGACGGCTCGCGGCGGCAATGCTGTCAGATCCGGCGTATCGCCGCCGCGCTCCCCACACTTGGCGGTTCATCGCAGCGCTGGCGAAAAACGACGGCCGAGGGCGGCCCGGGCCGGCCCCGGGGCCGCTGCTCGACGGCGAACGCAAGCCCTTGCGCGCGCTTGAGAACCACTAGCCGCACTGTAGTTAACGTACTAGACTAGAAGCGATAATCCAAGCTGAACTGAATCTGTCGCGCAGGGGAGCGAACACTGTTGATCAGGCCGAAGCTGCTAATATCGGCGACCGAGGCGTCGGGGTTTCCATAGCTGGGAGCGTTAAAGACGTTAAAGAAGTCAGCGCGGAAGCTCAGTGTTTGATTTTCCCGGATATGGAAGTTTTTGAACAACGACGCGTCGAGCTGATGGTAGCCGGGGCCGCGCTCGGTACTGTTGGCGGCGTCGCCGAAGGTAAACGAGCCTGCCTCTCCATAAGCGCAGGTTCCATTATCTACACCCGCTGTAATGCAGGGCTGAACGGACGGACCAGTACCCCACCAGTGGCTGACAGACTGATTCTGGATCACGAGCGGGCGGTATTGGTTTGCCCGGCTGAAACCAAAAACGCTGAGGCTGTTGCTGTTGTCGGGACCGAAGATGGTGACGGGAAATCCCGAATAAACTATCGCGGAGACCGAAAGCCTCCATCCCCCGAAAGCCGCATTTAGAAAACTGCTCGCGGAGCGGCCAAACGTCCTGCCCTCGCCGAAGGGAAGGTCGTATACGGCGATCATATTCAGACTGTGCCGGATATCCATCGCGGACGGACCCCAGTCCGCCATTTTGTCGTAAGCGTTTTCGAACGTCGATCCATTCCAGCTTGTGCCGCTCACCGTATAGTTTCCCGAGGAATCGGTCAGCGATTTTGCGTAGGTGTAGTTAACCGTAAAATCCAGACCATCGTGAGTTCGCTCGCGTACGGTTACCTGCGCAGCATTGTAGTTCATCCTGGCATCGGATTCGGTGACCAGAGTCGTTCCGCACTCCCCAACCAGCGCATAGTAGGGCGATTGATCCGCGGCCGGAAATGCCGCGCTGCAACCGAGTTTGGAAACAGCTTGCGCCTGCGCCAAGGTAAGCTGATTGCCGTTGTAGTAGTCGGCGAGCTTAAACCCGTTCTGCCCCACGTATCCCACGCTCAGCGATAGCTCGTCGGTGAGCGCATATTCGGTCGTGAGATTGTACTCATGGATGTATGCGGGCTGGGTATCCTGCGGCCAGATCGAATAGAGGTTGTAATCCGGGTTGGTGCCGTACGCTCCTCCGAACCCTTCTTCCACTGTGAAAGGCACGCCGCCGGAGGTACTTGACGGAAGGACAGCCGGTTGATTGATCGCGAGTGTAAAAGGAGGACTGGAAGTCAGGCGCTGGTTGAACGAATAACCCTCGAAAAAGCTCGTGCCGGCGTAACCACCGCGAACCACGAACTTTGGGGTCATCTGATAAGCGAAGCCCAGGCGCGGCATGAACTGTGTGTAATTGGCGTTGTAGCAGGCTCGCGTGGGGCAAACGATCGACCCTGGAACGGCCCCGGCGGGGACGTGCCCTGCGTATTCCACCGTGTTGTCGGGAAGAACATTGGCGGTGCGGTTGTGAATCTCGTACCAGGGCTGGTCGAACTCGTATCGTATCCCGAGGTTGAGGGTGAGCTTGGGCGAAGCCTTATAATCGTCCTGGAAATAACCGGCAAGGCGCCACTGACGCTGCCCTACGTTGCCAAGCGGTGAAGCGAGCTGCCGGTTGGAGACGCGATCCAGGATAAAGTCGGCCGGACCATAGCCGGGTCCGTTCGTGGCGTTCAGATTTGCGGAAAAAGCGCCGCTATAACTGAATGTCCCGAGGAAACCCACGTTGCCGGCATTGAGGAAGTTTTGCTGGTAGCGGATCGCCTGCCCGCCCATGGTGAGCAAGTGCCGTCCGCGCTGCCAGGTGAGATCATCCGAGTAATTGAAGGTGTTATCGGTAAAGACCTGCGGGTTGGCGCTGGTTCCGATGTAGCTGGCACCGCTAATGCCTTGCCCGCTGAAGCCCACGTAAGACTGGCCGCCGAACGGAACGCCGACAATCGAGTCGCCCTTCAGTCCGAACAGACCGGAGGGGTCGCTCGGAACGCCGTTGTTCCATCGCACCCGCGTGAAGCCGGCGCGAAACTCATTCACGAGGGTTGGCGAGAAGGTGTGAACAAAACTTGCGCCGGCAATTTTAGTCGGATAGGTGCTGTGCGAGGGGAAAAACACGGGGATAATGGCGGAGGTAAAGTCGCTGCCCGTCCCTTGAGAGTAAAAGCCACTGAGCCGGTCGTTGAGGGGAGGGGTCCAGTCTGCTTTGAAGTCTTCTTGATTATTACGGAGGTAGCTTGACTGCGGGCCGACGTAGTTGTTGCCAATCGCCGTAGTAGCCTCCGGCGGCCGGTTGGGCGCGGGATAAATGCTGGGGTGCGCCGCCAGGTACTTCGCCACTGGATTCACAACCGGGATTTGGTTGTTCGGGTAGGGAGCATTACCGTTTAGCGGGTCATAAAGCTGAATGCCCAGCGCGTTCAGCGCCGAAAAATCCCCGCTGAGCATCGCCGGAGTGAGGACGCTGGCCGCCGAGTCCGGC
>JBOGJW010000299.1:0-5482 GCA_050745245.1 Terriglobia bacterium
TCCTGGTCAAAGTCTACTCTTGAAAAAAGCGGCGGGTCAACCAGCCCTTAGCGCTCAGTGCTCAGCGCTCGGTACTCGCTCCTTGAATTATGAATGGTGAATAGTGAATGTTCGTTCCTGCACTCAGAACTCAGAACTCACCACTCAGCGGCAGCACTCAGCATTCACAATTCACCATTTACCATTGCCTCGCGCCACTCCGCAAAACGTTACGAAAAAATTGTCTCGCCTGTCTCACCCGTCTCCATCGCCGCGTTTGCGCCTGCTAGGCTGGCGGCATGGACACCACACCGATCTTGCGCCAATCCTACAAGCTCACCCCGGCGCGCTCCTCTTTGAATACGCTCAAGCACCGTGGTAGCCATGGCACGATTTATGTGCCGTGGGTTCTTCCGGCAACACAAAAGTCCACGGCACGAAAGCCGTGCCGTGGCTACCCCGGCTTGTCACAAAGACGAATCACCGGAACGAAGCCTAATAAGCCTTTAAAATCAACAAGCGAGTTTTCGAGAGGCGCGCTTTCCTATATACCAGGAAGCCCTGGACCGCTATTTCTGGATGCTGGAAAATATCCGAGGCCGCGGCGTGAGAGGCGGGTTCAACAAAGGAAAAACGGAGTGGCTGGCGCCGGAACGAAGCCTAATGACCCTTTAGAATCAACAAGCGAGTCTCCCGGGGGGCACGCGTGGTGCTTCCGATGGAGGGCGCTGAACGCCGCGAAGCGCGAAGCGAAGCCAGGAAGCCAGGCGGAATCAACGACTCCTGGAATTACGCACCGATTCCGGATTCGGATTGGGGAGAAGAAGGACCCGCGGCTGATCTTCGGGGTGCAGACCCGGCGGCCGAGGCGGCGGCGCATGCACTGGCGCAAGACGATTTCGCTGCTCAGTCCCGCGCAAGTGTATGCAGCCTTGCTGCTGCTGCGCCCCGCGCTCACGGCCAGCACGGCAGCGTAGGGGTTGCCACGGTCAACCGGTGTTTGGTTGACCGTGGGCTTGTCAACCAGGCTTTAGCGGCTTGGTTGCGGCCAAAGGCCGCGCTGCGCTACCCGACTGAATGCTGAGCGCTGAATGCTGAATGCTGACCGCTCCGCGGTCACGGTAATCGTGTAGAATGCAAACTTACGATGAGCGATCCGTTAGATCAACTTAATCCCGAGCAGCGCGAAGCCGTGGAGTGCACCGAGGGGCCGCTGCTGATCCTGGCCGGAGCGGGAAGCGGGAAGACGCGGGTGATTACCCATCGCATCGCCCACCTGATCCAGAATCTCGCCGTCCCTCCGGAGGGCATCCTCGCCGTTACCTTCACCAACAAGGCAGCGGACCAGATGCGAGAGCGCGTGCGAGCGCTGCTGGCCGCAAGCGATTCGGGCGTCAATCCGCATATCTCTACTTTTCATTCTTTCTGCGTCCGCGTGCTCCGCGGCGGCATTGAGCGCATTGGATACGGCCGGGGCTTTTCGATTTACGACGAGGACGACCAGCAGCGCATCATCCGGGCGGCCATGAAGGAGCTGGGCGTGATCGAGGAGGTGGTGACGCCCCGGGCCGCGGCCTCCCGGATCAGCCACGCTAAAAACCGCGAGGTCGCGCCGGCGGAGATGTACCGGCTCGCGGCGGATCCGGTTAGCGAAAAGCTGGCGCTGATTTATGAGCGCTACGAAAAGATGCTGCGCGCCGCCAATGCGCTCGATTTTGACGACCTGCTGCTGAAGACCGTGGAATTGTTCGCGACGGACGCGGCGCTCTGCGAGGATTACAACCGGTATTTCACCTATCTGATGGTGGACGAATACCAGGATACGAACCGGATCCAGTACCAACTGATTCGCCAGCTTACGCAGGTCCACCAGAACATCTGCGTGGTGGGCGACGAGGACCAGTCGATCTACCGCTGGCGCGGCGCCGACATTGAAAACATCCTGAATTTCGAAAAGGATTTCCCCAGCGCCCGGGTGATCCGCCTGGAGCAGAACTATCGCTCGACGCAGGTCATCCTGGATGCGGCTTCGGCCGTGGTCAGCCACAATAAGGCGCGCATCGGGAAGAAGCTATGGTCGGAGCGGCGCGAAGGCAAGCGGCTGGAGGTGTTCGAGGCGGCGGATGCTGATGCCGAAGCCGATTTCATCGCGCAAGCCGCGCGCGAGGCGCTCGCCGCCGGCGGCGCCGTGGGCGTCCTCTACCGCACCAACGCGCAGTCGCGGGCGCTCGAAGAGGCGCTGCGGCGCGAGGACATCGCCTACCAACTGGTGGGCGGATTCGGGTTTTACGAGCGCGCGGAGATCAAGGACGCGCTGGCCTACGCCCGCCTTGCGCTGAACCCGCGCGATTCGGCCGCGCTGCTGCGCATCATCAACACGCCGCCGCGCGGAATCGGCCCTTCCACCGTCTCGACGCTGCAGGCGGAAGCGCTGCGCTCCGGGTCTACTTTATGGGAAACGGTCGAGCAGGCGCTCGCCGGCGGCGCGCTGCCTCTGCGGGCAAAAAATGCGCTCGGCGCCTTCCGCGCGCTCGTGCAGGGGCTGATGAAAGCCCAGCCGGAGATGCCGCTGAGCGAATTCTTCAAGAGCATTCTCGACCGCACCGGCTATCTGAGCGTGCTTGAGGCAGAGGGCTTGCCGGAATCCCAGGGGCGCATTGAAAACCTTCAGGAACTGGTGAACGCCGCCGCGGAGGCCGAAGAGCGCGGCGAGACACTCTCCGAATTCCTGGACCATGCCGCGCTCGTTTCCGACAGCGACGAGTACAGCGAGAGCTCGCGCGTCACGCTGATGACTCTTCATACGGCCAAGGGATTGGAATTCTCCACGGTCATCATGGCGGGCATGGAGGAGGGGCTGTTCCCCCACAAGCTCTCGCTCGCCGAACAGGCTGCCATCGAGGAGGAGCGGCGGCTCTGCTACGTCGGCATGACGCGGGCCAAGAGCCGGCTGATCCTGACGCGGGCGTGCCGCCGCAGGGCTTACGCCGAGCAGTCGTATCGCGGCACGCGGCCTTCGCGTTTCCTGGCGGAGGTCCCGCTGCAACTGCGCACCGAGCCCTTCGCCTCCGCGCCGAGGGTGCGCAGGGAGTGGCAGAGCGCGCTGAATTCCCCCGAGCTGATCGAGGGATTTCTGCGGCAACGAGCTGCGGCTCCGGCCGCGAGCTTTGCTCATACCGCAAGCGCAGCCGCACAAGGCGGCGCGCAGCGGTGGAAGCGCGGCGCCCGAGTGCGCCACCCGAAATATGGCGCCGGCACCGTGATCGATTGCGAGGGCGAAGGAGATAACACCAAACTCACGGTGAGCTTCCCCGGCTATGGAAGAAAGAAGCTCGTCGAGCGGTATGCGTCGCTCGAGCGCGCGTAATCGGCAAATCCCGCTGCCCATTCAGCAGGTTGCTGAAAAACCCCGCTCAAGCGGCGTAGCGGCGATTTTATATCGCCAGTGAGCCAGTATTATCAATCGCCGCATGGCGGCATAAAGCCGCAGTGCACGTTTTTCAGCAACCAGTCAGGACATACACCACTCATGAACACCAAAAATGTGCCGGACA
This sequence comes from Terriglobia bacterium, assembly GCA_050745245.1. GTDB lineage: Bacteria > Acidobacteriota > Terriglobia > UBA7540 > UBA7540 > RH2-MAG17b. Next base: position 3,534 of record JBOGJW010000299.1, read on the forward strand.
AAAATGAGCGCAGAAAGCTGAAGCGCGCCGCGCGCAAAAAGCAGCCGCCGAAGGCCAAGCGGACCGATCCTCGCGGCTCTCACAAGCCCAAAGTCAAGAAGAGAGGCCCCGCCGCCGCGACGCGGCGGTGACAGCTCGTGCTCGCTGCCGGTATCGGACACGACCTGCGGCTCTGCCGCCTGATTTGCGGAAGGGCTTTGCCCTTCCGGATCCGAGCCGCTTACCAACCTGATTTTTTGCGCGGTGCGCCGCTGGCCGGATCACGGGGTTCAGCTAGTTTGGACAGCCTTGCAAAATGCCTGCTAAAGAGGCTCGACGTAAAATCCGGCGAAACATCCCCGCAGGCTCCTAATTCACCATTCACCATTCATAATTCGTCATTCATTCCTTGTCACAATACTTCCGCACCAAGAGCATCGATTCCCTTTTAGCCTCAGCGGAGGCGCCCGCCTACCGGCTGCGCAAGACGCTGGGCCCGTGGTCACTTACGGCGCTGGGAGTCGGAGCAATTGTTGGAGCGGGAATCTTCGTCCTCACCGGCACGGCGGCGGCGGGCGAGTCACTGCGGGTGCGTTCGCTGCTGAAGGCGCCAGTGCTGGCGCTGGTGCTGCACGGGCGTCACGCCGTGGGGCTTTCCGGCCGGCCCGGCGCTGGTCCGGCGATTGCGCTCTCATTCCTTATGGTCGCGATTGTCTGCGGGCTGGCCGGGCTCTGCTACGCCGAGCTTGCGTCGATGATCCCCATCGCGGGCAGCGCCTACACGTACACCTACGCCACTCTCGGCGAGATCGTCGCATGGGTGATCGGCTGGGACCTGATCCTCGAGTACGCGGTCAGCAACATGGCGGTGGCGGTGGGCTACTCCGCCTACGTGGACAGCCTGCTCCAGAGCTTTGGGCTGAAGCTGCCGCGAAAATTCATGGAGCCGATGCTCGCCGGCGGCCGCTGGACGGGAGCCTGGTTCAACATTCCCGGGTTCCTAATCGTGCTGATTCTCACCGTCGTGCTGGTGATCGGCATTCGCGAAAGCGCCGGCGCCAACACTGTGATGGTGGCGGTGAAGATCGTGGCCATTCTCATCTTCATCGCCGCCGCGGCGCCGCGCGTCCAGGTGGCGAACTGGAAGCCATTTATGCCGAACGGCTGGCAGGGCGTGCTCACCGGCGGCGCCATCGTCTTTTTCACTTATATCGGTTTTGACTCGGTATCCACCGCCGCCGAGGAGTGCACGAATCCGCAAAAGGACGTGCCATTCGGCATCATTGCGTCCCTGATTGTCTGCGCCATCCTGTACATCTCCGTCGCCGTGGTGCTCACGGGCATTCAGAAATGGCCTTCGCTGCGCAACGCCGCGCCAGTAGCGGAGGCCCTGCACACGATCGGGCTGGTCACGGTCGAGCGCTGGGTCGTGATCGGCGCGCTCACCGGCATGACGAGCTCGCTGCTAGTTTATCAGCTTGGCCAGGCGCGCATCTGGTTCGCGATGTCGCGAGACGGGCTGCTTCCGCGCGTTTTTTCGAGAGTGCACCGCAGATTTCGCACTCCGCACGTCAGCACGTGGGTGGCCGGATTTTTTGTGGCGCTGCCCGCCGGCGTGTTCGACATTGGCACGCTGGCCGATCTTTCCAACATCGGTACGCTCTTCGCCTTCAGCCTGGTGGCGCTGGGCGTGCTCGTCCTTCGCCGTAAGCAGCCCGGGCGGCGGCGCGGCTTTCGCGTCCCGTTCTCGCCCGTGCTGCCCATTGCAGCCATTGTTTGCTGCCTGGTGCTCATGGCGAGCTTGCCGCTCGAGACCTGGCTGCGATTCGTGATCTGGCTTGTGATCGGCCTCGGGATATACTTCGGCTACAGCCGCCATCACAGTGAATTTGGCAACGCCTCGAAGGCCCCGCCCGCGCGCTGTTAGGCTGGATCTTTTACCAATTTCGGCGACTCTGCGGAAGGGCGGG
>JBOGJW010000300.1:0-3915 GCA_050745245.1 Terriglobia bacterium
GTGCGCGAGGTGTACGGACAGCGCGTGCTCCTGTGCGCGCAGGCGCTCGAATCGGTGCGCGTTCTGTTAAATTCCGCAACCCGCGAGTACCCGAAGGGGCTCGCCAACAGCAGCGGCGTGCTGGGTCACTATCTGATGGACCACATCTTCGGCACCGGCGTTTCCGGCGAGTTGCCGGGCCCTGCCGGAAAGCTCGATTTCAACGGCCCGCACCGGCCGGATGGCATTTACGTCATCCGTTTCCGGAACACCCACGACGGTCCGCGCTCGAAGGACTTTATCCGCGGCTACGGCTACCAGGGCGGCGCCGGGCCTCGTTTCCATATGGCGGCGCCCGGGTACGGCGAAGCTTACAAAGCGGCCGTGCTCGAGCCGGTCACCCGTATTGGCCTCGGGGGCTTCGGAGAGTGCCTGGCGCGCTGGGACAACTACGTCGAGATCGATCCCAACGTGGCCGACAAGTTCGGCATCCCGGTTCTTCACATCCACATGAAGTTCGGCGAGAACGAGGCGGCGATGGTGCGCGATATTGTGAGTTCGGGCGCGGAGATGCTCGAAACGGCGGGCGCGACGAATATCAAATTGCGCACTGTGCCGCAGCCGCCCGGCTCGGCCATCCACGAGGTCGGCATCGCCCGCATGGGGAACGACCCGAAGATCTCGGTGCTGAATCAATTCCAGCAGACCCACGACATCCATAATCTCTTCGTCATGGACGGTTCCGGTTTTCCCTCCAGCGCCTGCCAGAACCCCACGCTTACAATCATGGCGCTTGCCGTCCGCTCGTGCGATCACCTGATCGAACAGGCCAAGCGAGGCGAGGCCTAAGCAGCGCGCCCGCGGCGGCTCCATGGAATTCCCCACGATCTCTCTTCGCCGGCGATGGTGGATCGTGGCGCTGCTCTCCGCCTCAATCGCGATCAACCTGGTTGACCGCCAGGCGCTTTCCCTCGTCGCTCCCGTCCTGCGCCACCAGTTTTCGCTCTCAAACACCCAATACGCCTACATCATCGTGGCTTTTCAGTTTGGGATGCTGCTGGGCCAGGTGCCGGCCGGGATGTTTCTCGATTGGGCGGGTGCGCGGCTGGGCTTCATCCTGATCTTTCTCTCGTGGTCCGTGGTCAACGCCCTCCACGGCCTCAGCCGGGGGCTCGCCAGCCTGGTGGGCCTGCGATTTCTCCTGGGGCTTGCCGAGTGCGGGGACTATAGCGGCGGCATCAAGGTGGTGGCAAGTCTCTTCCCGGCGGAAACGCGCGGCCTCGCCGGGGGCTTCTTCAATGGCGGGGCGCAGCTCGGCGCGATCCTTTCGCCGCCCCTGATCGTGCTCATCACGCTGCACTGGGGCTGGCGGGCAGCCTTCCTGGTCCCGAGCGTGCTGGGCCTGATCTGGCTGGCACCGTGGGTCGCCCTCTTCCCGCGCGAAAAGATCCGGCTTTCCCGCGCCGCGCCGCCGGGTTCTTCAATTCCCGATCCGAATCCCAGCCGGATTTCCCTGAAGATGCTTCTGGCGCGGCGGGAAGTGCTGGGCATTGTGATTTTCCGCGCTGCCACAGGCCCGCTCACGAGTTTCTATTGGTACTGGCTGCCGGAATATCTTCGTCACGGCCGTGGATTGACACTGGTTGCAATCGGGCTGCTCGCCTGGATTCCATACGTCGGCGGCGGCATCGGCAACGTGACCGGCGGGTTCTTTTCCGACCTGCTTATCCGGCGCGGCCTCACCGAGGATGGGGCGCGGAAGACCAGCTTCGTCGTGGGCGGCATTCTCTCATCGCTGAGCCTGCTCGTGCCGTTCGTGGGAAGCACCGCAGTGGCGATTGGCATCATTTTCCTCGTGGTCTTTGGCAACCAGTGCATGGCCGCTACCTACATCGGAATGGTAGGTGACATTTTCCCCTCGCGCATCGTCGCCACGGTGAATGGAATCGGCGGTGTGGCCGATAGCGGCGCCGGGCTCGTCACGATGCTCCTCACCGGCATCATCATCGATCGCTATTCGTATTTCCCGGTGCTGATCGCCGCGGGCGTTCTGCCGGCCATTTCGCTGATCGCTGTGTTCCTGGTGATCCGCCGGATCGCGGCGGTGGAGTTTGCAGCGTAATCGCTGTGGCGGCGTTCTGTAGCAGCGCTCTATGAAGGCCGAATCACGAATCGGCGGTCATAGACCGCCGCTACAGCCGGCATTGTACCAGAAGCGCGGCCTTTGTTAAGCTGAATGCTCCGGCAGCCGTAATGCCTCAGTTTCGGGCGCGGATGTAGCGGCGGGTTTATCCCGCCATCCAAAAATGGCGGCGTAAAGCCGCCTCTACGCGCCTGAAACTGAGGCATTACCGGCAGCCACGGTCAGCCGTTTCTCGGTTGACCGTGGGTTTGCAAGCCAGGGTGAAAAGCCCGCGGTGAGGAAAGCCCGCTGCGGCGGGACCGTGGCTGCCCCGGAAGGCGTTGCCAGGAGGTGACTCAGAGAATTATGGGCGCGATTTCTCATACAAGTTCAGCCTCGCAGCCGGTTCAAGCAGGCCGCGATGCCGCTGAGGCTCAGGCGAAGCCCGGAACGCGTTTCGCGGCCGAGGCGCCACGGGTGAGTTATCGAGAGCGGTTCTCGCCGCGCGAAGCCAGCCTGCTCTTCCTGAGCTGCGGAGAATTCGACGTGCCGCCCGGGGCCGAATCCCGCGCCTGGTCTTTCCCCGGCGAAGAGAGTCTGCTCTTTATGTGGCAGGGCCGCGCCGAGGTCCTGCTGGGCGGGCGAGTCTACGAGCTCGCGCCCTACGACACTCTCTACATTCCGCGCGACGCTTCGTTCCGTCTGCGAAACGCGAACGCATCCGCAGCCCGGCTCGTGCACTGCGCAGCGCCCGCGACCAACGCACATCCAGCTTTCCACTCCCGGTTCAGCGAGTTCTCGCGGCAGGAGGCGCGCATCCGCCGCCTGAAGGGCAAAGATGTTTACATGATGTTCGACGTGAGCGAAGGCGCGGACAAGCTGGTGGCCGGCTACACGTTCTTCCAGCCGCGCCAGCGCTCCTGGCCTGCGCACAACCACACCGACCAGGAAGAGGTTTATTTCTTCATCAAAGGAACGGGCGCGATGGAGGTTTACGACGCGCCCGAGAACCTGTCATTCGTGCACACGGTGCGCGAGGGCGACGCGGTCACCATCCCGTTCCTCAACTATCATCCCGTCTTTTCTCAGGACTCGCCGCTGGAGTTCATCTGGTGCATCGCGGGCGAGCGCTACTGGGTGGGAGACAAGAAGAAGGAATTCATGACCGGCGGCGCTGGGCCGATTACGACCTGAGCGCGGAAGCTTCGAGGCTCACTACCTGCCCGGTTTCGAGCGAGCGCTGCGCCGAGAGGCACAGCGCCACCGCCGCGCGGCCTTCCTCGGGGGTGACCGGCAGCGCAGTGCCTTCACGAATCGCGCGGACAAAACTCGCCAGCTCCACTCTCAATTCAAAAAATTCCCCAGGTGTGCCGGGCACCTCGACGGGCTCGAGGTGGCCGTCGCGCGAAATTTCAAGCGAGTAGCCGGGGCGCTGCGAGCGGTCGATCTCCGCGTGCCACTCGGCGCGCACGAGGCTGCGCGAGCCGAAAAGCTTCACGCTGAAATGGTGCTCGACCGCGGCGAGGCTTTGGGAGATGACGGCGTAAGCGCCATTCGTGAAGTTGACGGTCGCGGTGAAGTGATCGGCCATCTCGGGCCGCAGGGCCGCGGAGGGCTCGCGGCCGGCGCCGTGCGCGTAGACCGAGACGGGCGCGCCGGCCGAGGCGAGAAACCACCCGGCGAGGTCAAAAAAGTGTACAGGCTCTTCGAGCGTCCAGTTGCCGACGCGGCGCGGATCGGACCGCCAGCCGCCGGAACCAGGGCGATAGGGCCGCCGCCACAGGTCGATCAGGAGATAGCGCGGCTCGCCAAGC
>JBOGJW010000301.1:0-10886 GCA_050745245.1 Terriglobia bacterium
CCAACTGGCAGTACGACGGCAAGCAATTCCAGAGCAAGTTTCGCGGCAACGTGATGATCTACCTCAACAAGTACAATCCCCGCACGCGAAGCTGGGTGCCGCTCTCGGAGTGTCCCTTCGCGTTCTGGGACCCGAACCACGACGGCCTGGGCGAAATCGTCTTCCGCGCCAGCGCCGCGCCGTCTTCGAGCGTCACAGGCAAAGACCTCGACTACGCCAACAACTACAACTACGCCTGGCAGGCGCAGCCTCTCTCACTCGGCGAGATGGCCATCACCAACGGCCGGCTCAGCTACAACATTGATCCCGAGCCGCGGCACGAGGCGCTCGAGCGGCCGCACTACAACTTCGGCTTCAACATGGTGGGCGAGGAGCCTTACCGTTTTCCGCACATGTTCTATACCAATCCGCGGCGGCGCCCGCCCCAAACGGTCGTGCGCCTGGATTGGAATCACGCGCTCGGCGTCGCCCTGAGCTACCCCGCCCGCGAAACCGGGTTCAGTTGGGACGAAGCGCGCGCCGTGCACCGCTGGGAAGGCGAGTTCTGGATCTACGAGCGCCGCTTGATGCCCAACACGGGCGGCCCGACGATGCGCTGGAACATGCGGCGCGAATACTCCGCCCATCCCGCCAGGGATCGCCAGCTCTACTACTCGGGCGTCGATAAGCGCTACCACCTGTTCGGCGCCACCGAGAGCTGGCTCGAAGTGGGCTACCTGGTCGACAACCGCAAGGACCTTGAGATTCGCGCCTTCGATTCGAACCACGATGGCTACTTCGACACTTGGGAGGTGTTCGAGCCGGGGCACGTTGGTCCCGTGCGGGTGAGCCGAGTGCTCGACCCGCAAGCGCGGCGGGTGCCGCTCTCGCGCAAGTTCCTGGTAACGGATTACAACCAGCGGGTGCTGCCGCAGGCGGTTGCCGCCGACGGGCAGCTTATCGCCGAACTGAAGAAGTTCGCGTCTTCTCCGCTCGCCGCCGGATACGAGCGAGCGGCTCAGGAAGCGGGAATGCAGGAACGCCGCCGGTATTGCCTCGATATCGCGCGCGAGCTTTACTTCCTCGGCGCGCGTGACGCGCTCTATCGCGAGAACGCCTCGGGCGATTATCCTTCGCTTCCGCAAGAGTCACCGGTGAAGCCGCTCGGTCCGCTGATTCGCGGGCCGGTGAACGGCCGCTACACCCTGGGTGACACGCTCGCGTACTGGAAGCGCGCGCTCCAGATTCAATCATTTGTGAATGATTACGGCGCTGGACGGCTTGAGCAGGCCCGGGATGATCTTGCCCGCATTGGCGCGCCGCCATCGCCTCATCCGGTCAGCCCCTAACCGTGGATGCGCAGCCGGACGTATTTTCAGGTATCGTGGCGGGAGCGGCTCGGCCGCTGGACCGGCGAACGCATTGCCTCAGTTTCGGGTGCGAATGTAGCGGCGGGTTTATCCCGCCATCCCTAAAATGGCGGCGTAATGCGCCTCTACGCGCCCAAAACTGAGGCAGCACCGGCGAACCGTCGGCTGAATTGAAACGGCGGCTAATATCATCTTATAATTAGCAGGTTGTTGAAAAACCCTGCTCAAAGCTGCGTAGTGGCGATTTTATATCGCCATTAATCCAGTATTATCAAGCGTCGCATGGCGGCATAAAGCCGCCGCTACACGTTTTTCAACAACCAGCCAGGGGTTTCGGGCCGAAAAGCTGCGTTTTAGTGTTGGTTCGCGGTCGAAGGAGCGCGTAGAAAACCGCGCTGGTTGAGAGCCGGCCGGGGATGGCAGGAGCGCAATGGCGTCACGCACGATGTACGAAAAAATCTGGGACGCGCATGTGGTTCACGAGGAGCCGGGGCGGCCCGCGTTGATCTATATTGACCGCCACCTGGTGCACGAAGTTACCTCGCCGCAGGCTTTTGCGGGACTGAAGTCGCACGGACGGAAAGTGCGGCGGCCGGACCTGACATTTGCGGTGATGGACCACTCCGTGCCTACTACGGATCGCAGCCTGCCGCTGAAAGATAAAATCGCCGCAGCGCAGTTCGAAGCGCTCGCTCGAAACTGCCGCGAGAGCGGCGTGCTGCTATTCGACATGCAGAACCGAAACCAGGGAATCGTGCACATCATCGGGCCCGAGCTGGGCATCACGCAGCCAGGCCAGACGCTCGTGTGCGGCGACAGTCACACGTCCACGCACGGCGCATTTGGGACGCTCGCCTTCGGCATCGGAACCAGCGAGGTCGAGCACGTGCTCGCCACGCAATGCCTCTCGCAGTCGAAATCCAGCACCATGTGCGCGCGCGTAAACGGGAAGCTGCCGCGCGGTGTTACGGCCAAGGACATGATCCTCTCCATCATCGGGAAGATCGGCGTCTCGGGGGGAACGGGGCACGTGATCGAATACGCCGGTGAGGCGGTCGAGTCGCTTTCTATGGAAGGCCGGATGACGGTCTGCAACATGTCGATTGAAGGCGGAGCGCGAGCCGGCATGGTGGCGCCGGACGAGACGACGTTCGTCTACCTGGAAGGGCGGCCCTTTGTGCCGCGCGGGAGGGATTTCCAGATCGCGGTGGACTACTGGAAATCGATTGCGTCCGACCCCGGCGCATCCTTTGATCGCACGGTCGACTTCGATGCCGGCGCTATGGCGCCCCAGGTAACGTGGGGGACTAATCCCGGCATGGTCACCGATGTGACGGGCAGCGTTCCCGACCCGCTTTCGTTCCGCGACCCCGACGAGAGAAAGGCCGCCGAGCGAGCGCTCGAATATATGGGGCTCGCGCCGGGGATGCGGATCACCGAGATACCCATCGACCGCGTCTTCATCGGCTCCTGCACGAATTCGCGCATCGAGGACCTGCGTGTGGCGGCCCGGACGGTGACAGGGAAGAGGGTTTCTCGCAGCCTGAAAGAGGCCCTCGTGGTTCCCGGCTCGCGCCGCGTTAAAGCGCAAGCCGAGCAGGAAGGTCTGGACAAAATCTTTGGCGAAGCCGGCTTCGAGTGGCGCGACGCCGGGTGCAGCATGTGTCTTGGTATGAATCCGGACATCCTCCTGCCGGGCGAGCGCTGCGCGAGCACCTCCAACCGCAACTTCGAAGGCCGCCAGGGTAAGGGTGGGCGCACTCACCTGGTAAGCCCCGAAATGGCGGCGGCGGCGGCGATTGAAGGACACTTCGTCGACATCAGACAATGGTGAATAGTAAATGGTGAATGGTCTAGTTTAATCGGGTGGGAAAGATTACGGAGAGTGGAACGATGGTGACGCTGAATCGCGACGGCATTCCCGGCAAGTTATGCTCCCGGTGCAAGGCCTTGAAGCCGCTATCTGAGCTCCCTCCCGATTGCACCCACCCGCCCTCTCAGGGTGGAAGACATTGCCGATGCCGGCAGTGTCATCGCGAAGTACGCCGTCAACACCGTAGCGCGAAGTAGCTTCTCATGCCAGCTAGAAATTCACAATTCACTATTTACTATTCAGCATTGTCATGAGACCGTTCACCACATACACGGGCCTGGTGGTCCCGCTGGATCGCGCCAACGTTGACACGGACCAGATCATCCCCAAGCAGTTCCTCAAGGGGCTCACGCGCGACGGCCTGGGGCGGGCGCTGTTTTACGACTGGCGTTATGTGGAGGGCGAAAAGCCCAATCCGGAATTTGTGCTCAACCGGCCGCGCTATCAAGGAGCGTCGATTCTTCTCGCGCGGGCGAATTTCGGCTGCGGCTCCAGCCGCGAGCACGCGCCGTGGGCATTGCTCGATTTCGGGATTCGCACCGTGATTGCTCCGAGCTTTGCGGATATATTCGGGAACAACTGCTTCAAGAACGGCATTCTTCCCGCCGCGCTTCCCGACGAGCAGGTATCGGAGCTCTTTCGGCGCACCGCCTCGATGCCGGGCTATAAGCTGAAGGTGGATCTGGAGAACGGGACGCTCAGCGATGCGAGCGGCCTCAGTTTTCCGATCGAGATCGATCCGTTTCACCGCGACTGCCTGCTGAAGGGGCTCGATGACGTCGGCCTCACGCTGAGATTCGAAGATCAAATTACAGCCTATGAAGAAAGACGCCGGCCCCAGGCGATTATGTATGAGCCCGTGAATTCTCCGCCGGCATCAAAGTCCGGGGTGCGAGGGTAGCCCGGCAAACCAGCAGGTGATCGGCGGGTTATGTGCGCCTCAATTTCGGGCTCGAATGTAGCGGCGGGTTTATCCCGCCACATTGCAGATGTAGCGGCGAGATTATCCCGCCAGCCAAAAATGGCGGCGTAAAGCCGCCTCTGCACGCCCGAAACTCAGGCGTTACCTTTGGCGCGTTTTCCCCTTGACATTTTTTCGCGGCCACTGCATGTTAGCAGGTTTTCCTGTTGGTTCCGCGAGAGACTGCTCGCATCCTTATGGCGGCGAATAAGAGACTGCTGGTCTGTTTCCACGACAGATGCTTTGACGGGGCTTCCTCGGCTGCGTTTTTTACGCGGCTCTACCAGGCGCGGATCTCGCCCGGCGCCGAGGTCAGTTACCGGGGACTCGTGCACCGGGCCGGGCAGCTCTTCGACGAGGGCATGTTTAGCGGGGATGAAAATGCGATTGTGGACTTTAAGTATTCAAGCTCCAGCCGCCTGACTTGGTGGTTCGATCACCACCAGAGCGCGTTCCTGAGCGATGCCGACGCCCAACACTTCCAGCAGGATCGCAGCGGCCGCAAGTTCTACAACCCGGAGTTCCGCTCCTGCACGAAGCTGATCGCGCACATCGCGGCTACGCGGTTCGATTTCCGCCCGGACGATCTGGAGGAGCTGGTTTACTGGGCCGACGTTATTGACGGCGCGCAGTATCCCGACGCGAAAACGGCGGTGGAGATGAAAGCTCCGGCGATGCAAATCACACTGGCGATCGAGGGCATCGATGACCGGTGCTTCGTACCCGGTCTTGTCCCGCAGCTCGCCTCCCGGCCCCTGGAGGAGATTGCAGCGCTGCCGCGAATTCGCTCCGAATTTGAACGCCTCTTCGCCCGGCATCTGAAGTGGATGGAGATCATCCGTGAGCGGGGCGAGCTCAGCAATCGCGTCCTTTTCTTCGACGTCGCCGATCAAAACCAGGAAGGTTTCAACAAGTTCATTCCGTATTACCTTTTCCCGGAGGCGATCTATAGCGTCGCCGTGAGCCGCTCTCCGGAGCGCATCAAGATCGCGGTGGGAAGCAGCCCGTGGAATACCGCTCCGAATCCGGCGAACCTGGCGACAATCTGTGAGCGCTTTGGCGGCGGCGGCCACGCGAAAGTCGCGGCCATTTCACTGCCGCCGGGAGACGTGGAAGCGGCTTATCAAGACGCTCGGATCATTGTAGACGAACTAAGAGCCTCGGTGGGAGGCACTCTAACGAATCGCGCCCCTATCCCGAAGGTATGATGAAACCTGTGGCGAAATTATTAATTTCGCGAAGATCGGCGGCGCGCGATCACGCATTCCTCTCGCATGCCCGCTCCCGAGGCGCACTCGCAATTCTTCTGTTCACGCTCACGACCTCATGGGCGGGATCCGCGGCGGCGATTTCGCGGAGCGCGTCCGCGTCAATTCCGGCGGGGACCGTCCTTTACGTTCGCCTGAAGACGCCTGTCAGTACGGCCACTTCCAAGGTCCATCAGAAAGTGACGGCCGTCGTCGAGAGGCAGGTGTTTGTTGACGGAAAAGTAGTGGTGCCGCTCGGGGCCGATCTCAGCGGTGAGATTGAAAAGGTACACTCGAGCCAGAATCCCAACGACGCCGCATCAATGGTGATCCATTTTGGGCAGTTGACCCTTGCCGGAGCAAAGCCCGTCGACATCTCTTGTCACCTGGCGAAGGTGGAGAATGCACGCGAGACGGTGGCGAGCGACGGCACGATTCAGGGCGTTCTGCCGAGCTCGCTGGGATCGACCTACATTGACAACGCGCTGGGGCGCCTGGAAAAGCAGTATCCCGGGCTGAGCGGCGCCCTCGGAGGGTTCCAGAAGAAGCAGGTGGGCACGCCGAATGTGGCGATCGACTACCCTGCGGGAACGGACATGGACGTGAAGCTGGATAAGCCACTGGCCGCCTCGGCGTCATTCGCCCCTGCCGCCGCCCGGCAGCTTCCTCCGGCCGTCACACCCTCGGTGAACGCGGTCCTGGCGAACGCACCGCAGCGCTCGTCCACGCAGAAAGGCGCGCCCGGCGATCCGCTGAACCTGGTGCTGATCGGGAGCGAATCGCAGATTCGCGCCGCCTTCGAGAAGGCGGGCTGGGATATCCCGGCCGCGCGGCAGCGGAATGCCATTGCCAAAACGGTGCAGGCGGTGATCCAGGGTGTTGGGGACAATGCCGCTCCTATTTCTAACCTTTACCTCTACCGTCGTCCCCAGGACCTGGCATTCGAAAAGGTGCTCAACACGTTTGCCATGCGCCACCATCTGCGGCTCTGGAAAGCGCCGCTCCAGACGCCCGACGGACGGCAGATCTGGCTGGGCGCGGCGGTGCACGATACCGGGTACGATATTCATCCAGGAGTCGCTTCCCACGCTACCGATCCCCACCTCGATGAAGAACGCGCCAAGGTAGGGGCGGACCTCATCTCGGTAGGCTCGGTGGAAGCCGGGCAGCTCGTCACGCCGCCCCATCCGCTCTCCACCGGCTACACCGGCACCGGCGGCGCCTGGGACACCGACGGCAAGCTGCTCGTGCTCGACTTGAAGTAGACGTATACTGACGGAGTTTGAGGAACAGGAGGAGACGAGATGGATTCAATTTCCGATCGGGGCGATCTGGCGATCCTTGGGGCGGCCGCGCTGCTGCTGGGCGGAGGACGGCTCTTCGGCGCGCAACGGATCGATTCGGTGGTGCGCGGCGTGCAAATCGGCGCGCAAAGCTATTCGTTCCGCGACCGGGATCTTCCGGCAGCGATCAAAGCTTACCAGGTGGTAGGCCTGGGCGAATGCGAGCTCTGGCAGGGCCACGTAGAGCCGAAGGGCCTCTCGCGCGAGCAGCTTCGCAAATGGCGCCTCACGACGCCGTTAAGCCATTTCCGCCAGATCAGGAAGCAGTTTGATAACGCGGGCGTTCTGCTTTACGCCTACAACTACAGTTTCGAGAAGAGCTTTACAGACGCCGAAATCGATCGCGGGTTCCAGATGACCCGGGCGATGGGATTGAAGTACATCACCGCCTCATCCCCGGTCAGCATCGCGCCGCGCATCGACCCCTTCGCGCAGAAGTATAAGATCACGGTGGGCTTTCACAACCACGATCAGACCTGGAACCCAGACGCTTTTTCGACGCCGGCCACTTTTGCCCGCGCTCTGAAGGGCGCGTCAAAGTATCTGGCCATCAACCTGGATATCGGCCATTTTGTGGCGGCAAACTGCGACCCCGTTTCGTTCATTCGCCAGCATCACAACCGGATCGTCACCCTCCACCTCAAGGATCGCAAGAGAAATCACGGTCCGAATATGCCCTTTGGCCAGGGTGACACTCCGATTGTCGCCGTCCTCCGCCTCCTGCGGGAAAATCGCTGGAAGATTCCCGCAAATATCGAATACGAGTACGGCCCTAAGCCCGGTCTCGACACGGTTGCGGAGTTGAAGAAGTGCTACGCCTACTGCCGCGAAGCGCTTCTGACGAATCCGCCGAACGGACCGGCGCCGGTGAAGGTGTAGGCGCCTGCCCCACCGGGGCCTGAACGGGGTCAAGCAAGGACTTAGAAAGTGTGAATGGATCCAGATCCTTTCGCAGAGGCGCTGTGGCGCAACAGAGCGCAAAGGAAAAGGGGCTTTCTTCTCTGCGGCGCTTGGCGTGGTTGCGGCGTTTTCAGCGGCTTTTTGCCCGCCCTGCGTTGTGCGCGGCGCTGGCATTGGTTTGCCTTATTGCGGCGCCCGTTAGCTCTTGGTCAATCGAAAAGCTGAACTTCAAGCCTGGCTTCAACCTGTACAAACCGGAGCAGGACGTGCAGGTGGGGCGGCAAAACGCTCTGCAAATCGAGAAGCAGCTTCCGATGCTCAAGGATGCGGTGGTGCTCCGCTACATCAATACCCTGGGCCGGAAGCTGGCCTCCTACGCGCCCAACAACCTGCCCGTTTACGTCTGGGAGTTCCACGTTGTCAACACGAGTGACATTAACGCCTCCGCGCTGCCGGGCGGCTTCATCTTCGTGAACCGCGGCACAATTGCGGCGGCGGAGGACGAGGCGGAACTGGCCGGCGTAATGGCGCACGAGATTGGACACGTCGTGATGCGGCACGGCACTCATCACGCATCGGACATGGCGCTGGCGCGCGGGCCGCTCACCATCCTGAGCGGGCTGCTCGGCGGGAGCGGATCGGTTGCCGGGAGCCTGGTCGAAGCGGGGCTGGGTTTCGGAGTGAATTCGGTTCTGCTTCATAACTCCAGGGGGATGGAATCCAAGGCGGACGAGGTTGGAACCTACATTCTGTATCGCGCCGGGTACAACCCGCACGCGATGGCGCAGTTTTTCCAGATGCTCCAGCAGAAATATCCGCAGCAGACGATTCAGTTTTTTTCGGATCATCCAAACCCCGGCAATCGAATCAAGAACGTGGATAAGGAAATTCCGCTGCTCGGCCCGGCGAAGCAATGGGTGAACGATACGCCCGAGTTCGAAGCCATTAAGCGACGGCTTAAATCGCTGCCTCCTCCCCCGCCGCCCAAGGTCAAGCAATGAGGCGCTCCCGCGGGAGCGCGGGCGTGCGCGGGACAGCCGAGCTGCCATTGTCGACCGGGCCGCCTCGAGGGATGCTGACTTCAATGAAGGATACCCCATTTTCGGTGCTGATTCTGGCCGCGGGAAAGGCCACTCGCTTCCGCTCCGAGCACACCAAGGTACTGCATCGGCTGGCAGGGCGACCGCTGGGCGCGTACGTCGTCGAGGCGGCGATTGCCAGCGGCCCGGAGCGCTCCTATATGGTCATTGGCCACGAAGCGGCCCGCGTGCGCGAGGCGTTTGCCGGCGCCGGCCTCACCTTCATTGTCCAACGCGAGCAGCGCGGCACCGGCGATGCAGTGATCGCATCACACGCCGAGCTGGCGCAGTGCCCCAGCCCGGCGGTAGTCGTCCTGGTGGGCGATGCGCCGCTCCTTGGTGTGGAGACGATTCGCTCTCTCCTCAGCTTCCACAACCGCTCGCGCGCCGCTGCCACCGTGCTGACCACCCGGCTTGAGAACCCGCAAGGCTACGGCCGCATCGTGCGCGCGGCAGGGGACCGGGTGCGCGCGATTGTGGAGGAGAAGGATTGCACGCCCGCGCAGAGGAAAGGCCGCGAGGTGAACTCCGGAATCATCTGTTTCGACCGCATCAAGTTGCTGCAGCACCTCAATGAGCTGACGGACACCAACTCGCAGCGCGAGTTCCTGCTTACGGACCTGGCGCGAGTTTTCAACCGCAGCCGGCTGAGGGTAATGGCCTTTCTGGTTGCCAGCTCGCGCGAGGTGCTGGGCGTGAACGACCGAGTTGAGCTGGCGCAGGTCGAAAAGATCATCAGAATGCGCAAGGCCGAGGCGCTGATGCGCGGCGGCGTGACGCTGGCTGATCCGGCCTCGACGGTGGTTGACGATCCTGTTGAAGCCGGCCGCGATTCGCGCATCGAGGCGGGCGCGCACCTGCTCGGCAGAAGCCGCCTGGGGCGCGAGTGCGTGGTCGAGCCCTATTCGATTATTGAGGATTCAACGCTGGGCGACCGCGTCACGGTGCGCCCGTTCTCGGTCATCAGCTCCTGCGAAATTGCGGACGATGCCCTGATTGGTCCCTTCGCGCGACTCAGGGAGGGCGCGGTCATCGGTCCCGAAGCGCGGATCGGGAACTTTGTCGAGGTGAAGAAATCGCGCATTGGCCGCGGGACCAAGTCACTCCACCTCACCTACCTCGGCGATGCTACGCTGGGGGAAAGCGTCAACATCGGCGCGGGCACGGTAACGTGCAACTACGATGGCGAGAAAAAAAATGCCACCGTCATCGAAGACCAGGTGTTCGTGGGCAGCGGCTCGATGCTGGTGGCGCCCATCCGGATCGGCCGGAATTCGTATGTCGCAGCCGGTTCAACCCTCACCGAAGACGTGCCTCCCGACTCCCTGGCGCTCGGCCGCGCGCGACAGGAGAACAAGAACGGCTGGGTGACCGATCGTCAAAAAAAGAAGACCAGCGAAAGCGCCGCGCTCCAGCGCACGGCGGGGCGAAGCGGCCAGCCTTCCTGAAACCTTCCACCCTCACTGCGCGAAAGGCCTAAAGTGCTGAAAATCGGAATCGTGGGTCTGGCCCAGGCAGGCAAGACCACATTTTTCCGTATCGTGACCAAGGCGCACGGCGCGGGACTTGCCAGCGGCAAGCCGGCGGAGCACGTTGGCGTGGTCAGCGTTCCGGACTCGCGGCTGGACACGCTGTCGCAAATGTTTAATCCCCGCCGCACGGCGCCAGCCAGTATTGAATATGTAGATACCGCCGGCAGCATCATTGATCTTGCTCGCGCCGGAGCTCAGAGCGCCATGCTGCGAGAAGTGCAGGCGCTCGCGCACGTGATCCGGGCGTTTGATAGCGATTCGGAGATCCGTCTGCTGCGCGACTTGGAGAGCGTAGAAGTTGAGCTAATCCTTTCCGATCTCGCCCAGGTTGAGAAGCGGGTGGAGCGCCTTGAAAAGGACGTCAAAAAGATGAAGAACCCGGCGCTCGATCTCGAATTGCAGACGCTGCTTGTCTGTAAGGAGGCCCTCGAGAGCCAGCAGCCGCTGCGGGAGCTGAATTTCACGCCAGAGCAGCAGCGAGCGGTTCGCGGCTTCACGTTCCTTTCACTCAAACCGGTTCTTTACATCCTCAATCTGAGTGAAAAGGACGCGGCGCGAACCGGGCGCGCGGAGGAGTTCGCCGCCGCAGCCGGCCTGCGGCA
>JBOGJW010000302.1:0-2701 GCA_050745245.1 Terriglobia bacterium
CTTCCGGGCCTGCTGCGTCTCCTACGTGGCAGTAATGGGCGCGAGCTTCTTTTACCGCTCTACGAGCTTTTCCCGCCTTTTCGTCAGCCTCAGCGCCGTGATCCTTTTCCTCCTGGCCGTGATGAGCGATAAAGCGTTCCGGCTGGTTCTCGAGTACTCCCGTAATGGCGGACGCCGTATGCGGATGCTGGTGATCGGGGCGGACGGATTTGCCGTTAAAGCCGCGCACTCTATTCTTGAACGGGTCTTGACGTCCTGCGAGATCGCCGCCTACGTTTCTCTTCCTGGCCAGCGCGTCGCCGCGGAGGGCGGCCCTGTGATCGGGCTCGGCCAGGTTCGCGGCCTGCTGGAGACCGAGGAGATCGACGAGGTGGTCATCGCGATTCCCACCTCCAGGTTTTCGGAAGTCCCCTCCGTTATGGAGGCCCTCGAGGAGACTTGTGTTCCGGTTCGCGCTGTTCTGGATTTAGGCAAGAATGTTAACGTGCGGGAGGTGCTCTTCAATTTCGGCGGCTTGCGTCTGCTCGACCTGCGCGCCAGCCCTTCTGAATCGACTGTGTACCTGGTCGCGAAGCGCTGCTTCGACCTGGCCGTTTCTCTCGCCGTGCTCACCGTGCTTAGCCCGCTCGTTGCGGCCATCGGGGTGGCAGTGCGCCTGACGTCGCCCGGGCCCGTGCTGTTCGTGCAGGACCGAGTCGGGCTGAGCGGGCGCATCTTCCGGATGTACAAGTTTCGTACGATGAAACCGGGCGATCCGGCAGAAAGCGACACGCGCTGGACTACCGCTGACGACCCGCGCCGGACCCGGTTCGGGTCATTCCTCCGCCGCACCAATCTTGACGAGCTGCCGCAGTTCATCAACGTTCTCAAGGGTGAGATGAGCGTCGTCGGTCCTCGCCCGGAGCGCCCGCACTTTGTTCAAAAGTTCCTGGGAGATGTGGCCCAGTACAATAACCGCCATTACCTCAAGGTGGGGATTACGGGCTGGGCCCAGGTGAACGGCTGGCGGGGCGATACGTCGATTGCCCGGCGCGTGGAACACGATCTCTATTACCTCCGGAACTGGAGCTTTCTGTTTGACATGAAGATCATTCTGTTGACGGTCTTTCGAACGTTTGCGGCCAACAAGAACGCCTACTGACAGGTTGCTGAAAAAGCCTGTCCAAACGGCGTAGCGGCGATTTTATATCGCCATTGATCCAGTATTCTCAACGCCCGCATGGCGGCATAAAGCCGCCGCTACGCGTTTTTCAGCAACCTGCTAAACCCAGCCCCGCGCTGTGAGTTGCGGAGCAACCTCCTCCGATGCCCCTGTTTTCGCGCGCCGTCTTCGCCTCAGTTTCATGGATCGAGCGCAGGCGCAGGCGGCAAGCCTCGCGCGAAGGGAGCGGCCAGGCGAAGACTCTCATCACCGGGCAGGCGGGCGAGAGCCTGGCCTACTGGTTCTTGCGGCGCGAAGGCTATGTGGTGGTCGCTCGGAACCTCCGCCTTCGTCCTGGCGCAGGCGAGCTCGACCTGGTAGCGTGGGATCGCGCCACGCTAGCGTTCGTGGAGGTCAAGACGCGCACCTCGGATGCCGCCGGCCCGCCGGAGATGGCGGTGAGCGAAAATCAGAAGATCCGCATTGCAAGAGCCGCCGCAATTTATATGCGCCGGTTGAAGCGAAAGGCGATAAACTACCGTTTTGACGTCGTCAGTGTCGCCTGGAACTCGCGTGAGGGATACCAGCTAAAACTGATCAAGAATGCCTTTACGGTTTGGTGATCCGCGCTGGCGGAAGAGAGGAGATGGAAAGTTTGCCTGAGCTCAGGAAGGACCCGGTCACGGGCCGGTGGGTGATCATTTCAACAGACCGGGCAAAGCGGCCGAACGATTTCGTCCGCGAGAAGGTCGAGATCAGGGGATCGGGGTTTTGCCCGTTCTGCTTTAACAACGAGTCCAAAACTCCGCCTGAGATCATGGCCTACCGCAGCGACGGGAGCGCCCCAAATACGCCCGGCTGGTCGCTGCGCGTGGTGCCGAACAAGTTTCCGGCGCTGCGCATCGAAAGCAGCCTGAACCGGCAGGGTGAAGGGCTCTACGATAAGATGGAGGGGTTCGGGGCCCACGAGGTCGTCATCGAGTCGCCGGATCACAGCAAGACGCTGGCGCAGCTTTCCCCCCGCCAGATCGAAGACGTGCTGTGGGCCTTCCGAGATCGCATCCTCGACCTTAAAAAGGACCAGCGCTTCCGGTACATCCTGATTTTTAAAAACCACGGCGATGCCGCAGGCGCCTCCCTCGAGCATTCGCACTCGCAGCTCATCGGCCTTCCCATCATTCCCAAGCGCGTGCTGGAGGAGCTCACCGGGGCCAAGGATTACTTCGAATACAAAGACCGCTGCATCTACTGCGACGTGATCCGGCAGGAGGCGCAAAGCGGCGTTCGGGTGATCGCCGAAAATCCGGCATTTGTCGCCATCGCCCCGTTCGCTTCGCGGTTTCCCTTCGAGATGTGGGTGCTCCCGAAAAGCCATCAGGCCGCCTACGAAGAGTCGCTGAAATTCGAGTACGAGCAGCTCGCGCTCATGCTCAAGGACATGCTGATGCGCCTGGACCTGGTGCTCGAGAAGCCCGCATACAATTACGTGGTCCATTCTTCCCCGCTCCCGACCACCGCCCAGGAGTATTACCACTGGCACATTGAGATCATGCCCAAGCT
>JBOGJW010000303.1:0-9085 GCA_050745245.1 Terriglobia bacterium
CGGTCGCCGCGGCGACCTCACTCAGAATGACAGTGGGTTTGGTTGCGGCTCTGCCGCGCTGCGCTACACTCGATGCGGGCTAGAAGCCCGCGCTCCCAAATTTGAAATTGCGGCGAACGCCGCGCCGGGTTACGCTGATACGATGTGATCTATATAATCAGCCGAGGCGCCTGGCAGGGCCGTCCGGAGGGAGCGGCGGAGCAGTTATGCCTGTTTCTTTGGATAAATTTCAGCAGGTTGAGATCATCAGCCGGACGGACTACAGCCCGGACCTGTGGTCGGTGCGTGTGCGCCTCGAAGAAAAGCTGGTCTTCAAGCCCGGCCAGTACGCGACGCTCGCGGTGGAGTGCGGCTCCACTCTCATTCAACGGGCGTATTCGATAGTCTCAAGCCCGCTTGAAGAGGATCTCGAATTTTTCTTCGAGCTGGTCCCGCAAGGCGAGCTTACTCCCCGGCTTTTTGAGCTTCGCGCAGGGCGCCGGATGTGGATGCGGCGGCAGGCGCGCGGGCTGTTCACGCTAGATGGCAAGAGCGGCCACGCGAACCATTTCTTCCTCTGCACTGTGACCGGCGTGGCGCCCTTTGTAAGCATGATCCGCTCGCTTGCGATCGAGGGCCGAAGCGCGGCGGCGCGCGGCCTCAAGATTGCGCTCATCCAGGCCGCGAGCCGGTCATGGGAATTTGCATACCGCGAAGAACTCGACGACTTCGCGAAAACAATCGAAGGCTTCTACTACATCCCCAGCGTCAGCCGCCCCTGGGAAGATCCCGAGTGGAAGTGCGAAGTGGGGCGCGCGGAAGACGTGGCCCGCAAATATCTCGACTCCTTCTGCTTCGAGCCGGCATCGACCACCGCATACCTCTGCGGCCATCCGCAGATGATCGAAAACTGCAAGGGGATACTGAAGCGCAGGGGATTCGAGAAGCAGAGCGTCCGCGAGGAAATCTACTGGATTCCCGCGAAGCAGCCGGCCCCGCCGGTGGCATCATAATGTAGCGGCAGGTTTATCCCGCCAGCCCAAAATGGTGGCGTAAAGCCGCCTCTACGCGCTTCGGCCAGGCATGAAAAGGGAAGATCTCCCACCGGGGCCTCCCGGAACGGGAATTATCGGGAGCTTTCCATTCGGCACGCGCAACCCGCTTGACGTGCTCTCCGAGTGGGCGCGCCGCTACGGCGATATCTTCTACTACCGCGCCTTCATCACCCGCGTATTTTTCCTGAACCACCCCAGCCTGGTCGAATCCGTCCTGGTGACGAATTCCCGCAGCTTTATCAAAGGCCGCGGATTGCAGGTGAATCGCCGCCTCTTTGGCCGCGGGCTGCTCACCAGCGAAGGCGAGCTGTGGCGGCGCCAGAGAAAGCTCTGCCAGCCGTCGTTTCATCGCGAGCACATTGACGTGTATGGCGGCGTCATGACGCGCTACGCGCAGCGGGCGCTGGATCGCTGGCGCGACGGAGACGCATTCGACCTGCACAACGAAGCGATGCGATTAACGCTTCAAATCGCCGCCCATGCGCTCTTCGGCGCGGAAGTGGGAGGCATGCTCGACGAGGCAGAGCGCGCGCTCGCGCCTATCATGGAATTCAACACGCGCGGCCGCATTCTGGTGCCAATGCTCCGCTACCTCCCCACACCGCGGAGCGTGCGCTACCGCCTGGCCGTGCGGCGGCTGGAGCGCGTTGTCCACGCAATCCTCCACGCCCCTGATGCGCCGGGTAAGGACACCTTGCTTTTCGTTTTGCGGCGCGCTCGCCGGGAAGATGGGATGAGCGCGCGGCAGTTGCGTGATGAAGTGATGACGCTGCTGCTGGCGGGGCACGAGACCACGGCGCTGGCGCTCGCCTGGACTTTTGTGCTGCTTGCCCGGAATCCCGAAGTGGAAACACGCCTGGCTGCGGAGATTCAGAACGGCCTCGGCGGGCTGCCACCGCTCGCCTCCGACCTCCCAAGGCTGCCGTTCACCGCGCGGGTGGTAAAAGAATCGCTGCGGCTCTATCCTCCGGCATATGCGATGGCGCGCGTGGCGATGGAGGACTGCACCGTCGGCGGCTATCGCATTCCGCGAGGTGCGAGCGTGGTGATGAGCCAGTGGATTACGCACCGCGATCCAAGATTCTTCGAGCGGCCGGAGGAGTTTCTTCCCGATCGCTGGACTGAGGAGTTCAGCAGACAGCTTCCCAATTTCGTGTACTTCCCGTTCGGCGGCGGTCCGCGCGTTTGCATCGGCGCGTCGTTCGCCACCACTGAAGTAACCCTGCTTCTCGCCAGTATTCTTCAGAGATTCCGGGTGGAGGTCATCGATCCCGACGCGGTAAGGCCGCTGCCGGCCATCACGCTGCGCCCGGAAGGCGGAGTGAGGGTGATCGTTCACAAGAGGTAGGAACGTTCATTGATTCGAGCCGGGGAAATTCTGCGGCTGGCCTGGAAATCCCGTCTGGCCCGGCAGACCGGTCGTGCCGGGCTGGGACAAGCCGCCCTGAGACCCGGAAGACAGCGCATTGGATTTCGGCAGGGCGTACGGCGTGTACTTTGCGCCGAGGAATTCCCACTCGTCATAATGATCTTTGTGGTTGAAGACGCGAATCGATTGCCGCTCGCTGCACGGCGCAACCCCGGCAATAAACGCGCCCAGCAGAGTGCCCTCTGGAGAGTTTGAATCGCCGGACTTAGCGCACGAGGAGGGCGGATGCTTTGGTTTTGCTGCGCCGCCTTGCGCCGCCTCCGCATTTCCCATCCCTCCCGGCTGCATGCCCGAATTCATCGCGCCGGCGTTCTGCGCAAGCGGAAACGCGTTCGGGTTGGTCAGGATTCCAGGGCCGCTTTGCGCGCTCGGTGTAATCACCTGCTGCGTCCACGAATCGATGAGCATTCCGTTGGCGGCGGCGTGAATGAAGCGCCACCTTCCGTTTGGACTGAGCGGATCGCGATACGCTTTGCGCAGGTAGTGAACGCCGTTGGTGTTGAGGATCTCTTTGAGGGACGCGGGATACCGCCCGAGGCGCCGGTGAAAGAGATAGATAGCCCTGGCGTACTGCTCGCCTCGAAAAATCGCTTCCTGCTCGCGCTCGCGCTGGCCCTCCTGGTAGATGTTAGGCAAGGCGGCGGTCAGGGAAATCAGCATGGCGCTGACCATGATCATCAGCGCCAGCAAGGCATAGCCGTGCCTACGGCGAGGGGAACGGAAGTCCGATGGTGCGGTGGAGCGAGTCATCTTGAATCTCAATCATGCCTGGAGTGATCCTCAGCACGCGATAGCTCTTATCAAAAGCGTCTCCCTGGTGGACCACATAAATCTGATCGCTGTCCGCGAGGTATGCTTCGAGGCGCCCCTGCACGTTCTGGCTAAAGCCGAGCGCCTGGAAGGGAACAGGCGGCGGCGGAGGCGGCGCACTGTTGTGACGGGCTGCCGCGGCTTGTTGCGCCTGGAGCATCTGCCGAGTTTGCTGCGGCGTCGGGGTGAGCGCGAAAGGATCGCGCCCCGCCGCCCCCAGCGGCTGATTTCGGATCGTGTCGTAGAGCTCCACGTCGAGCGCCGGAGCTTGCGGAAACGCCTCAGGCGCGAGGCCGGGCGGCGCCGCGGCTACGCGCGGGCGCGTGTGAAGCGGCGCCGCGACGGGAAGTTCCGTACGTGCGTTCACAGCGTGAACGCGCAGGGCGAGGCGCAGGAATAGGACGGCGCAGATCACTCCCAAAACGATTGTCGCCGGCGTCTCGAACTGGCGCTTGCGCTTCATGGCATCAAGTATAGATCGGCGTTCAGATTCAGGCCGAGCAGGCCATTCTGTGAACCTTCAAACTTAAATCCGCGCACCACGATGAAGTCACTGGCCGTCTCGAGCGCGTGTTCGAACTGCAGAAGCCCGGTGAACGGCCCCTGAAGTTGCACCTTAACCCCAAGATGCTCGAAGGGCTCGCCTTTGGATTTATCGAGAGTATAGGAGATGCCGGCGAGCTCCACACCTGACTGCTGCGTCAGACGGTTGATGAGGAGCGCGGCGCGCGAAAAGCCCTCGCGCCGCTCGGGCACGTGCTGCTCCAAAAATCCGCGAAGCTGGCGGTCCTCTCCCGGAAGGGCCGCGTCTCGCTTTTCAAGATACGCCAAGCGGGTCTTTTCGCGCAACCATTGCAGGCGCACAGCGGAGAAGCGCTGCTGTTCCTGCGCCACGAGGCGCGCCAAGGGCCGGTTAAGCGCAAAATAGGCGAGCGCATCCAGCGCCACCAGAAGCACAACAATCCGGATGGCAGGCTGTGCCCAGTGCGTTCGCCGCTCGGCGTTCATCACGGATCCTTCCTCTCGGCCCTCTCGGAAGGGCTTGCGGCCGGCGTTTGCGCCACGCCGACATAGCGCGCGCTGCAAGTAAGCGTCACAAGACCCTTCTCCTGCGGCTGAGTGGCGAACGACTGGTCCGTTACGGTGACAGCGTCGAAATCGGGCGATGCCTCGATGCGGCTCAGGAAGCTGTAGACCGCAGCGCTGCCATTGCCCTCGATGCTCAGCTCGACAAACGGCCCGCAGTCGGACTGCACCAGCGAAAGCCCCGCCAGTCGCGTCTGCGGCGGGAGCAGCCGCGTTACTTCCAGGGTCAGGCTCGCGAGCGACACTTTCTTTTGCTCGATCAGCGCGTTCAAGAAGCCGATCTGGCGATACAACGCCAGCGTAGGCGGCTGGCGCAGCATGGCCTGCGCGCGGTTCTCATTCTCGTGCATTTCGCCAATCTCCGCGGTGTATCGCAGCACCGTACGATGAGCCTGGCGGTAGCTGCGAAACTCACGCCCCGCCGCGATCAGGACCCACACCAGCGCCGCTGCCGTAAGCGCGATCAGCAACGGCGCCCAAAAAAAGAGCCAGCGCTCGGCGCGGCTTTGCGGCTGAGCGAGATTGAGGTCAATCTTCATGCGATCTTTCCCGCATTGGCAAGCAGCCCCACGAGCGGCGCGGCAAAAGGCGCGAACAGCGGCTTGTCCCCAACTTCGAGGAAAGCGTCAGCATTGGCATCCAGTGGCAGCGATTCGACAGCCATTCCCAGCGCGCCGCTCAACTCTTCGTCGAGTCCGCTGATTGCCGGGCGGGCGCAGCACCACGCCTTTTTGATTTCGAGCCCTATCCGGTCCCGGGCGCTGGCCGTCGCGCGAGCCGCTTCGGAGAGCACCTCGGAAACGCCTGAATCCTGCGCGGCAAGAGATAGCCGGCGGCTGCGCCAGAGGCGCAGGCGATTTCCCTCGATTACAGCGTGCGTTACCCAGCCCGAGCAGACGTGCGTCAGAAGCTGGCCAGCCGCTTCATCCGGCGCGCACAAGGCCATTAGCGCCATCGTCACCGGGAGAATCAGTGCCGCGCCTCCGCCGAGCGGCGACAGCGCTGCGCCGTACTGGCTGAGCACGCCGCGTTTCGCCGCGATCACCAGGAGCTCCGTCAAGCCGCGTTCCGTCCAGTTAACCTGCCAGGAGAGCTTAGCCGCCTCGGGCGCGTAGCCGAGCGTTTCCTTCAAGCGCCAGCGAATCAGTGCGTCAAGCTCCTCGGATTTGGCGGGCAGCGTTTCGAAGCCGAGCACGCTCACGCGAACGGCGTTGTCCGGCAGCAGCAGGCCAAGCGTCCCGCCGTTTTGGATTGCGCCCGCGATGGCGCCGACGGCGCGGCGGAGCAACTCCGGCTTCGCAATGTTCGCCTGCACGGAAGATGGCTCGAGCACGCCCGGATCGAGCGCCTGCAGCGCCATCCTGCGCACGCCCGCCGGCCGCGTGCCGCTGAACCGCGCCCCCAGCACGAAGTCCGGCTGGACTTCGACCACTGTGCGGGGAAGTACGAACACGCCCCTGCCGCTTGCCTTCTCTTGGTTTCGGGCGGGCATGGAACTCATGATGCGCTCCCGCCGCCCTCGACGAATGTCACTTTATTAATCTCGCGCAGCGTGGTGATGCCCTCGCGAACCTTTTCCAGCGCCGACTCGCGCAGCGTCGTCATGCCTTCCTGCCGCGCGACGCGGCGCAGCTCCGATGCCGGGCGGCGCTCCAAAATAAGCTCACGGATCGTATCGGTGAGCGCCATGAGCTCGCCAATCGCAGTGCGCCCGCGAAAGCCGGTGTGGTTGCACAGCGCGCACCCAGCGCCCTCGTAAACCGGCACATGCTCCCAGGCATTGCGGTCGAGGCCGGATTCTTCGTAGAGCTCGGGCGGCACGCTCGCACGCTGCTTGCACCCCTCGCAGATCATCCGCACCAGCCGCTGCGCCAGAATGCAGTTCAGCGCCGAAACGAAGTGATAAGCGTCGACGCCCATGTTCAGAAATCGGCTCAAAACGTCTACCACATTGTTGGCGTGAACGGTGGTGAACACTAAGTGTCCCGTAAGCGCCGATTGGATGGCGATCTGCGCAGTTTCGTTATCCCGAATCTCGCCGACCATGATCTTGTCCGGATCGTGCCGCAGGATTGAGCGGAGCCCGCGGGCAAACGTGAGACCCTTCTTCTCGTTCACCGGCACCTGAGTGATGCCGCGAATCTGATACTCCACGGGGTCCTCGATGGTGACGATCTTATCCTAGTCGCTCTTGATCTCCGAGATCGCCGCGTAGAGCGTCGTAGTCTTGCCGCTGCCTGTCGGTCCGGTCACCAGAACCATGCCGTAAGGCTCGCGGATGAAGCGCCGCAGCCGCTTCAGCTCGCGATCCGGAAAACCTAGCACGTCGAGCCGCAGTTGGCGGAATTTTTCGCTCAGCGATTCCTTGTCGAGGATGCGCAGCACCGCGTCCTCCCCGTTGATCGACGGCATAATCGAGACGCGGAAGTCAATGGGCCTGCCGCGGTAAAAAACACGGAACCGGCCGTCCTGCGGAACGCGCCGCTCGGCGATATCGAGCTCGGCCATCACTTTGATCCGCGTGATCAGGTTCGACTGGTACTCCTGCGAGAGCGGCGCCATCGCCTCCTGCAACACGCCGTCGATGCGGTTCTTCACCACCACCGCGTTGTCATGCGACTCAATGTGAATGTCGCTGGCGCGGTGCTCGAGTCCCGAAAAGATGATAGAGTTCACCAGCCGGATCATCGGCGTGCGGTCTGCGCCCTCCACCAGGTTCTCGAGCGATAGGATTTCACCCTCACCCTGCTCCTCGGCCCGCGCGCCAACGCGAAAATCCTCGGTGGCCTCGTTGAGCACGCGCTTGGAAGGCTCGGCGGTCTTGAGCAAGTCGCGGAGCTGGCCCTCGGCCGCCACCTTGACGTTCAGGTTACGTCCGAGCTTGAGCTCCAGCTCGTCCAGGCGGTCGAGCGCCGAGGGATCGGAAACGGCAACCGTCAGCGCGTGGTCCTGCGCTTCCAGGGGGAAGAATTCGTATTTCACCATCAAGTCGAGCGGTACCGACTGGAGCACCTGCTGGTCAATCGCAAAATTGCGCAGGTCAATGAACTCGAAATGATAGCGCTCGGCGAGCTCGCGCGCCCGACCGGTCTCGTCGAGGGGCTGGCTAACGTTGACCGGCACAGCCACGGTTCCCATTTTTCCGCTCATGCCCCTTTACCCTGCATTGCAGCTAATTTTTGCTTTTCATTCACTGCTGTCCTGGTATGTGTTTTCGCTCATTACGGCACCTGCGCGTATAACGAAAAGAGGGGCAGATAAAAGGCCACGAGCACGAATGCCACCACAACAGCCACCGCGGCGATCATCACCGGGTCCACCAATGCTACCAGCGCCGAAAGGTCGATATTCACATCTTCTTCGTAGAACTCGGCCACGCTCTCGAGCATCGCCGGCAGCGCGCCGGTGGTCTCGCCCACTTCTACCATGTCGAGAGCGGTGGCCGGGAAAATTCCCGTGCTCCGCAGGCTCGCGGCCAGCGAGCCCCCGCCGGTCACGTTCCGCTTGGCGTCTTCAACGGCCCGGGCGATGAGCGGGCTCGTAATGGAATTGCGGGTGGTCTCCAGCGCCTCGACCACCGGCAACCCGCCCTGGAGCAGCGTACCCAGCGAGCGCGCAAACTCCGCCACCGAGAATTTCAGCAGCAGAGGGCCCACGGCAGGCAGTCGGAACTTGAACCGGTCCCAGGCCATCCGCACACGCGGCGCCTGCCACGCGGCGCGCAGCCCCAGGGCAATCAGGATGAGGCTCAGCAGAATCTCGATCGCCCAGTGCCGCACACCGAGCGAAAGAGCGATGGTTATCTGGGTGAGATGCGGCAACTTGATTTGGAGATCGCCGTAGAGTTCGGCAAAACGGGGCACGATGAAACTGACGACGAAGCTGATGAGCCCGATCAGGAAGAAGACCAGGAAGGCCGGGTAGATGAGGGCGGCGATGATCTTCTTCCGAAAGCCGCGGCTGATCTTCTGATACGAGAGATACTGCGCCAGCACCTTATCGAGGCTGCCGCTGCGCTCTCCGGCGCGCACGATGGCGGAATAAATCCTCGGGAAGCGGCCGGTGGCCTCAAATCCGGCGGAGAGCAGGGCGCCCGAGCGCACCGAGTCGTGCACGCTCACTAGCGCGGACTTGAGCTCCTGGCTGCGAGCCTGGCGCGCGAGCAGCTCGAGCGACTTCTGAAGCGGCAGGCCGGACTTGGACAGTGTGAGAAACTGCTGGTTGAAGATGACAAAGTCGTCCGTCTTCACGCGGCGGCGCGCCGTTTGCCGGAGGCGGCCCTTAAGCCAGTCTTTCGAGCGAACCGAAAAGACGTAGTAGCCTTGCCCGGCCAGGCGCTCGCGAACGTCCGCCTCAGAGTCCGCCGTCTCGGTCTGATTCAGAATCTGACCGCTGGCGGTGCCAAGTTTGCAAACGAACTCCATAGAAAATTATGAATTGTGAATGCTGAATTATGAATTGAGATTGCCTTCAGCGGGGTAGCGCGGACCTCAAACGCGGAGGTCTGCGCTACCCGCTACCCACTCCGCGAAGCCTTCGACCTTCAGCATTCATAATTCAAAATTCATAATTCACCAACTGCTATACGGCGTGCCGTCGAGCGAGTTCGCGTCCGAGCCGCTGTGCACGTCCACCACGCCCTGCTGCGATTGGTCGGGCGAGGCCGCCACGTCCTCGATATCCACCTTCCAAGTGTCGGCGGATCCCGTGATGGGGTCTACCGGAA
>JBOGJW010000304.1:0-5125 GCA_050745245.1 Terriglobia bacterium
TCATGACCATGTAGCGCAGCATTCGCCTTGTAACGCTGCGGCTTTTCTCGTGTCCCAGCGAACTGCCGCAGGATCGTCCCGCGGGCCCTGCGCTACAAATGTCGGAGCTGGCGGGGCGAGCGACTGCGGTCAGGAATCTCATCGATCCTGACGTTACAACGCGAATCCCGCTGTCCAAACAACGCGATTATCAGATAAAATCGTACAGGTGAACACCTCCTGGATCAAAGCAGCACTGTTTGCCCTGCTCGCCCTCGCCTGCGCGCTTGGGCCCGCGGCGCGCCGCGCCGGCGCGAGTGGCGGCCGCGTCAACCTCACGGTTTCCGCCGCGATCAGCCTTTCGAAGGCGCTGGGGAACCTGCGCGAGCTTTACCGCCAGCAGGCGCCGGAGGTGTCGGTAACGCTGAATCTCGGCGCATCGGGAATTCTGGAACAGCAGATCGAGCAGGGGGCTCCGGCCGATATTTTCATATCGGCCTCACCCGAGGAGATGAACGCCCTGCAGTCGAAGGGGTTGCTCAGGAGCGGATCGCGGCGCAACCTGCTTAAAAACACGCTGGTGCTGATTTCGCCCGGCTCGGATCGCCGGGTTACGGGCTTTTCAAGCCTTCTGCGGCCTCGCGTGAGACGTGTGGCGATTGCGAACCCCGAAAGCGTGCCCGCCGGCGCCTACGCTCTCCAGACGCTGCAGCATTTTGGAATTTACGGCAAGCTCCGCCCGAAGCTGATTTTCGCGGAAGACGTGCGCCAGGTTCTCGCTTACGTCGAGACCGGGAACGTGGACGCGGGATTGGTTTACCGCACCGAAGCAAAGCTTTCGACGAAGGTGCGGGTGGTGGCGGCCGCGCCCGATGATTCACACAGCCCGATCATCTACCCGGTAGCCGTGCTGGAGCGGTCGAAGCACCCGGAAGCCGCCGGGCGGTTCGTTCGTTTTCTCAGCGGGCCGGAGGCGCGCCAGGTATTCAAGCAAGAAGGATTTGAATCCGGCGATTAAAGGGAGTCGATGAGCTTCGCTGCCGCGCCGATCTGGGTCTCTATCGAGACGTCTGTCACGGCGACCATCATCACGTTCTTTCTGGGCCTCGCCGCCGCGCATCGGCGGGTGAATTCACCGGGAAAGCGCGGCCAATTGATGGACGCGCTTTTTGTTATCCCGCTCGTCCTGCCCCCGACCGTTGTGGGGTATCTTCTGCTTCTTTTGCTCGGGCGGAGCAGCCCGCTGGGGCGCGAAATTCAGGACTTGGGTTTCAACGTGCTCTTTTCCTGGCCCGCCACGGTAATCGCGGCGACAGTGGTTGCGTTTCCGCTGATGTATCTTTCTACGCGCGGCGCGCTGGAGCAGGTGAGCCCCGGCTATGTGCAGGCGGCGCGGACGCTCGGCGCTTCCGAGTGGTCCATCTTCTGGCGCATCACGCTGCCACTCGCCTGGCCGGGGGTGCTGGCCGGAACGGTGCTCGCGTTTTCCCGCGCGCTGGGGGAATTCGGCGCCACGCTGATGATCGCAGGAAACATTCCCGGCCGAACACAGACGCTCCCCATCGCCATCTTCTTCGCCGCCGAGGCCGGGGACATGAGCCAGGCGCTGGCGTGGGTACTGATCACCGTGGGCATCGCCTCGGTAGCCATTTTTATGCTCAACAACTGGGGCCGACGGCCGCAAGCATTCGCGATGGGCGGGAAATCGACGTAACGCCGGCATCTTGCCGGCTGTGGTCTGAAAACGGGGTAGCCAACAGTCCCGCGTAGTTTCTCGTCTTTCGCGCACATTTTGGAACGTGTCATTCTGAGCGAGGCGAAGAACCTGCTTCTTCGTGGGAAACCGGTCGGCAGAAGCAGGTCCTTCGCTGCGCTCAGGATGACAGATTGCGGCTCTGCCGCGCTGCGCTACAAAATCGATGGAACTGCAAGTTGAATTACAAAGAGAGGTGAGAGGGTTCAGACTCGAAGTAGCGTTCCAGGCGGGCGAAAAGACGCTCGGCATTCTGGGCCCGTCGGGTTCCGGCAAGAGCATGACGCTGCGAGCGATTGCCGGACTGGAGACGGGGGTTGAGGGCCGGATCGCGCTGAACGGCCGCGCGCTGTTCGATTCGAAACGCGGCGTGTGCCTGCCGAGCCGCAAGCGACGGGTGGGATTTCTGCTCCAGGATTACGCCCTGTTTCCGCACATGACCGTGGCGCAGAACGTTGCCTTCGGGCTGCGTGAGCTTCCCACCGCCGCGGCGCGGAAGCGCGTGGAAGAGAATCTCGCGCGCGTTCAGCTCGCCGGGCTTCGGCGCCGCTATCCGCGGCAGCTTTCCGGAGGAGAGCAGCAAAGAGCGGCGCTGGCCAGGGCTCTCGCGACGGACCCGGAGATTCTTTTGCTGGACGAGCCCCTATCTGCGCTCGACGTCCACCTGCGTAGCCAGATGGAGGCGCTGCTGGTTGAGACGCTGGCGGCCTTCCGCGGCGTTTCGCTTTACGTCACGCACAATCTGGAAGAGGCGTATCGCATATCGGAGCAGATCGTCGTGATGTCGCGCGGCCGGCAAGCCGCCTTCGGGTCGAAGGAGGAGATCTTCCGCCATCCGTCGACCTTTACGGTGGCGCAGGTGACCGGATGCAAGAACTTTTCTCGCGCCCGCGCGGCGGCAAGCGGAAAGGTAGAGGCCCTCGACTGGGGCTGCGAGATCTCGGTCTGCGAGCAGATTCCCGAAGAGCTTGAGTTCGCCGCGATTCGCGCCCATCACATCGCGTTCTGCCGCGGGGGCGCGCAGACCGATTCCCTCCCTTGCGCGCTGGTTCGCGCCATTGAAGGGCCTTTCCGCATGACGCTCTACCTCAAGCTCCTCACCGCGAGCGCGCCCGAGCGCCATCACCACCTTCAGGCTGAAATCACGCGCGAAAACTGGTCGCGCCTCCGCGAGACGCCCGCACCGTGGTGCGTTCGCCTCGACCCCGATCGTATTATGCTGCTGAAAAAGGAATCATAGGAGCCGGAGTAGCGCGGACATCCGTCTATGAGGTCCGCGGCTCTTGGCTGGAGATTGGGTTGCCGCCGCTGCACTAGATCGCGCCGTCACGCCTTTCCGCGCTGGCCTACCGGCGAAGGTACGCGTCCGATTTGCTCAGAAAATCTTCGCGAGGGGGATTAAAGACGTCGAGGGCAATCGAGTCTTCCAGCGCCTCCACCTTGTGCGGCATACCGGAAGGGATCGAGACCACGCCGTGCGGCTCGGCCACGAATTCCTGGTCGCCCAGCCACCAGCGCAGCTTCCCCTCTTCTAAAAGGCTCATCTGCTCGTGCACGTGCTGATGAAGCGGAACGACGCAGCCCTTCTTCAGGTGCAGCCGGCAGACCATCAGGTTTTGGCCGACCACCATCTGCCGGCCCAGAAGCGAATTCATCTCTTCGATTTCAATTTCATTCCAGTTGCTGTGCGTCATTCCATAAGTCTCCTTTCGCCATATTCATGTTGAGCGCTCCGGCGCCCGCTTCTATGCTACACTCTGCGAGCCGGGGCGGGATACTACCCGGGATACCGGCGCTACTCCTGACCGCATGGCTGAACCCTACATCTCCGTGCAAGCATCATCGGCGGCGGCGCGCTTGCGTCGCGTTCTGACACTGTGGGACCTGATCTTCTACGGCATCGTTCTGATCCAGCCGATCGCGCCGGTGCCGCTCTACGGCGTGGCGGAAAAGCTCTCCAATGGCCACATAGTCACCACCATCCTCATCGCGATGTTCGCGATGATGATCACCGCCTTCAGCTACGGGCGCATGGCATCGCTGTATCCCTCCGCGGGCTCAGCCTACACCTACGTCGGGAAAGGACTGAACGCGCACGCCGGATTCCTGGTGGGCTGGGCCATGCTGCTCGACTACATGCTGCAGCCGCTTATCACCACCGTGTGGATCGCCACGGCGATCCACGCGCGGTACTTTCCGCGCGTGCCCTACTTTGTGGCTGGCGCGGGAGTGATCGCGCTTCTGACCGTTCTGAACCTGCGGGGTGTGAAGACCTCCGCGCGCGTCAATAAGATCCTGCTGGGCGTGATGTGCGTGGTGATCGCCGCGTTTTTCGTACTGGCGGTGCGATATCTCTTCCACGCCGGCGGCTGGGGCGGCCTGTTCTCGATCCAGCCCTTCTACGACCCGAAGACTTTCGACCTTCACAAAATCTGGACGGCCACGTCGTTTGCCGCGCTCACTTACATCGGCTTCGATGGTGTAACCACGCTTGCCGAGGACGTGGAAAACCCCAAGCGCAATGTCCTGGTGGCCACGGTCGCGGTTTGTCTGTTCACCGGAATCGTCGGCGGAATTGAAGTTTACCTGGGCCAGCGCATCTGGCCGAACTGGCACACTTTCCCGGACCTCGTCACGGCGTTTATGGACGTTTGCCGGCGCGTGGGAGGCATGCCGCTGTTCCAGGCGATCGGCGCCGTAATTATCATCGCCGCGATGGGCAGCGGACTGACGGGCGCGATGGGCGCCGGCCGTCTGCTGTTCGGGATGGGGCGCGACAACGTGCTGCCGCGACGGATCTTTGCTCACCTGAGCCCCGACACCAACTCGCCCACCTACAATATTCTGATCATCAACGGTCTTGCGTATGCGGGCGCGCTCGGATTGAATTATATTGGGAATGCCTTTGAGCACGCCGGCGAGCTGATCAACTTTGGAGCTTTCCTGGCGTTCATGGGCGTGAACCTTGCGACGTTCTGGCAATTTGGCGTCATGCGGCGGGAGGGCCGCCGACGGCGCGTTATCGCCGATGCCGCGCTGCCGCTTTTCGGCTTCGCCTTTTGCGCGCTCATTTGGTGGAACCTGAATATCATCGCTAAAATAGTTGGCGGCGCATGGTTCTCCATCGGGTTCACCTACGTTGCGTTCAGCACGCGCGGTTTCCGAACGCAGCCAGTGATGATCGATTTCAGCGAGTCGTGACGCGCTGTAGCGCCGGCGTCCCCCCACCGGCGACTTGCGGCGTTGTACACCGATCTCGGGGGGGCCGGGGGTAGTGCGGAGTTGCTCTTGAACTCCGCGGCTTGTCGCGGGCCGGGACAAAAAGGCGCAGAGTTTCTGCGAAGCGAAACTTTGCGCTACCTCGCTGCCGGCGAGGCGCCCACACCACAGGAG
>JBOGJW010000305.1:0-4831 GCA_050745245.1 Terriglobia bacterium
TGTAGCGGCGATCCCTGACTTGGCTTATGCACATTCGATCGGTAGCGAGCCGCTGGTTGCGCCATGCCATTCAGCTATTTGAACGACGACGCTCTGTGACCAGCGGCCTTTGCTTTGAAAGGCGCTCGAGTGCTCCCTCCCTTCACCAAGGCGGCCGCTGGCATCGATGCGGGCCGGAAGCCCGCGCTCCCAGATCACAGTGCGATTGCGATTCGGCGGAAAGGCAGCAGGCGCACCGGGCCCAAGAGCCCCGAGGGCGGAAGCTCGCTGATACGAGTTCTGCCGTAAAGTCCCCAGCGAATGCCAAAAGTCTCGGCCACTGGCTTCAGATCGGGCGGAGGAAGCGACGTGACCTTTTGAATCCATAGATTGCCAACACGCACCTGGACCTGATTGCTTCCCTGTTTAAGCGCGTTGCCGCAGGAGAGCCGTCGCGCTCCCTTCCACGCCGCGCCGAGATCGAAGCCGTTGAGCGTAACCTCGGCGGTCTCATGCACGGAGCCAAGATCGAGCGTCCAATCGAATTTCTCCCAATCATCGCCGGCCATTTCAAAACCGCTCTCATATATTCCCCAGCCGCTGTAGTTTTTCCCCTGTGCGAATTCCGACCACGACAGCAATTGAGCAAGAGTGAGCGGCGCGCTATCTCCGAGCGTGAGCCGCCAGGGACCAGCGATGCTGATCGGATCGGGCAAGCCAGCCACCGAAGCGCGGCGTGTTTTTCCCTGCCGGTCAATTGCAAAATATTCGCCGTTGCGCCGCGCAATCCCGCTGAGATGCACGCCGCCATCGGATCTTTCAACGCGCAGAGGTCCGTCGAGATTCGTCGAGGTAATCACCGGCGCGCCGTCGCGGGCGAAAACTACAAAGCAGGATTCAAACGGATCGAGACGAATTCCGACCTCAGTGACCGGCCCATGACTCGAATCGACGTATTCGAACGCCAGCGTTTCCTCGATTGAGCCGTCCTCAGGATTCCACCGCTCAGGCGCTCGATGGCCTGCGGCGAATCGGATTCTCAAGCGCTGCTCGAAAGGCGAAATGTTACTGATGAAATAGAAGTCCGTCTCGCCCACCCTGCGGTGCGCGAAGCCGGCGTTTTCGACCGCGCGCTCGAGCGCCTCCGCCTGGCCATCTCCCGCCTTGACGATCTGAAAGTCGGGAGCCAGCGCGGCGCGAACGTGTTCCACCGCCGCAGTTCTATCCGGCGCGAGCACGGCCCTGCCCCTGCCGGCGGCTTGCACCGAACCGGGAGTTCCCTGCCCCGCAGGGAAAATTCCGTTCAGAATATCCCGCAAACGCCGGGTTCCAGATTCCCGCTGCTTCAATCCCGGCCCGGTTTGCGGCAGCCGCTCGGTGAAGATCAGCATTCCTCCGCCCCGCGCGAATTCCGCGAGCCGCTCCAGGCTTTCGGGCGGCATGAACTCGACGCCGGGAATAATCGTGACAGAATATTCCGCCGTGCTGGCCTTAAGCTTTCCATCTTCCACGCGCGCGACTCGCGAAAGAGCATCGTCATTGATGAGGTCGAAATCGTAACCGGCCCGCCGCAGATCCATAAAAAGGTCGAGACCGAGGCGCCGCTGGATTTCCGTGTCCATGGTGAGTGAGCCCAGGCCGTAATGCGCGTAGATATCCGCCAGCGGCAGGTACACCGCGATTGGATTTACGGACGCGCCCTTCAACAACACCGCCGCCGTGCGCTGAATGTATGCGGCGAGGTATTTGTAATGCGGCCACCAGATGTTGTTGTGATTCACCATCGTGGCGGCGTAGAACACCCATCCGGGCTCTCCCGCTTGCGGCGGCGAGTACGAGTATCCCTGGTTCACGATCTGGTTGATACCATCGAGAAAGCTCGAATCCGTCGCGCCCTTCATCTCCTCCAGTGTTACGAGATACCGCGGCTGCCGAAGCCACGTGTAGCTCTCGCACGAAACGACCGGCTTGCCGTGAACGTGCGCGGCCGCGGACGCGAGCCGCCGGTGATCGATAATCACCGCGTAGCGATCCGCGTCGAGACCCTCTTCGCCCTCCGGGATATCCGCGGCCGCGTACCCCTGCATTACGTCGCCCATCGCGCCGTGCGCCTGAATGCGCGCCGTCATTCCGCGCTGGCTGCTCCATGCCTGAAGTCTTCTGAAAAAGTGATTGACGATGAGTTCTGAGAGCGTGAGGTGGTAATCGTATCGGATGCCGGGCGTCGCTTCGCCCGCATCCTGCCAGAGCGCCGGCAGGCATGGCGCCAGATCGTATCCTCGGCGGCTTCTGAATTCCTCCATAAAGCTCGGCGTCCAGTCGGCGCCATAAACTTCCAGGCTGTCGCAAAAGACCGAATGGAACGGGGGATCGGCGATGGAATGCAGTTCTTCGATCGTGCGCACGCCAACGGCGTCAAGGAAAAGGTCGAGCGCCTTCTCATCGAAATGGTCGATTACATAGCCTTCCATGCCGAGCGTGGGCCGCTTCACGAGCTGTCCCGTGAGACTATCGGTAAAAGC
Source organism: Terriglobia bacterium (assembly GCA_050745245.1). Classification (GTDB taxonomy): domain Bacteria; phylum Acidobacteriota; class Terriglobia; order UBA7540; family UBA7540; genus RH2-MAG17b. Next base: position 2,502 of record JBOGJW010000305.1, read on the forward strand.
CATCACGCGCCAATGGCCCGCAGGAACGCTCCAACGAACGGCCCCGTGATGCCCGGCGTTCAGAACCGTCGAGCGAGTTAGGTCGAGAGCGCCGGAATCGACTACGGGCGCTGCCACAACCGCAAAGACGCGCCCGTCCCCCGTGAGATAAGGATAGAGCGGCCACGTGAATTCATCTGGGCCTTGGGCATCCCGGCTGAGCACAGTGATCTTCTGCGCCGCAAGACGCCCCGGAATAAACGGCCCGCCGTAGGGCCATCCGCTGCCCAGCGTGAAGTCGAACTGAAGCCCGAGCCGCTTTGTTTCCGCAAGTGTGTGGCGCAGGAGGCTGAACCATGCGGGCGAAAAGTAGCGTGTGTTGCGGATCCCGAGCTCTTTGTTGTCGACCGCAACTGGATAGACCGGCTGCAGCTCGACGCCGCGCAGTCCAGCATCGCGCATCATCGTGAGCTCGCGGGTGATTTCTTCAGGCGTGGCGGCGCCGCCAAACCACCACCAGCGCGTCATCGGCTTGGCGCCGTGAGGAGGATATAGGAAGGCTTGCTTTAGCGCGGCGTCTGTGTCGCTCGTGTCCGCAGCCTGCTCCGGCGCGCGCCCTGCAACTGTCGGGCCGGTCCCGCCAAGCAAGGCCGACATTCCTGCCACGGACTCTTTCAGAAATTGGCGTCTCGAGGCGCTCGTCGAATTACCTTCTTTTACCGCGCGCCGGTAGTCACGGCGAGTGGTTTTTCCTCGCCGCGGGCCTTTCACGCTGACTTACAAGCCCACGGTCAACCAACAACAGGTTGACCGTGGCTACCACCGCTGCGGAGTCAAATTCGCGGGTGACGCCTACGGAACCGCGGGAAACACCGGAAACTTCCCCTGGCAGGAGGGCAGCTTCCCCGGGCGCGGCCTGCCGGTGATCGTCACATCTTCTCCGGAAGGCCGGAAATTGACCGGACCCGGGCCCAGCGTGATCGCCGCGTGAGTGGCGGAAATCCTGACCGCCGCCGGTGATTGAAGCATGACGCCATTAAAGGTGATGCCGAGGCAATGGCTGGAGTCATACCCGTTCAGGGTGATATGCCCCGGGCCCAAAATGCGAACGTCGCGCAAGACGATGCCCGTGAAGGTGGGGATCAGGTTGCGGGCCGGGCCGTAAAAGGAATAGTTCGAGTCCATCATGATGGGATTCTTTGTGTCGCGGATGCAAATGTCATCATAGACGACGTCGCGGACCAGGCCGCCGCGGCTGAAATTCGACTTGATGCGGATTCCGTTGTCTGCCCCATCAATTGAGAGGTCTGTGACGCGAATCGCGCTGACGCCGCCGTTCGTGTCGCTGCCAATCGAAATCCCGTGACCGGTGTAGAAGTGGTTGTGCGCCACGGTAATGTGCGACGAAGGGCCGTCGCGCCCAGCTTTGATGGCCACCTGATCGTCGCCGTCGTGAATGAAGCAATGCGTTATCGTAACGTTGGTGGCGGATGAGGGATCGATCCCATCGGTGTTTCTCGCCGTCTTCGGTGTGTTGATGCGGACGGCCCACGCCGTAAAGCCATTCCCGCCGCTGTAATAGACGTGGTACATCGGGGCGTTTTTCAGGGTGATGTTGTAAAGCGTGAAGTTATCCGAGTGGGACGCGAAAACGAGAAACGGGCAATTTTGATTTTCGCGCCGCACCTTCGCTTCCTGCGCGAGACCCCACCACGACACCTTCGCCCCCACGAGACCGGCCCACCCCCGGCCATCGATCACGCCCGGACCCATCACCGCCGCGTTCGCCGCATGGTCTACGCTGATGAGCGCCTTGCACCCACGCCCGCTCTTATTGACTACGCCGCAGCCTCCGGGCGAGCGGTCGTAGTCCCTCGGGTTGCGGGAGGCGAAGAGAATGGCGCCCTTCCCGATCCGCAGCGTCACGCCGGCGCGCAGTTCAAGCGGGCCGGACAAAAAAGCGTCCTTCGAGCCGCGCGCTTCGAGTTCGACCGCGCGCCCTTGTGAACAGCGGTCGATGGCGCGCTGGATGCGCTGAGTGTCCAGCCTTAATTCGTCCGCAGCGGCGATGCTCTTGCCGTTCACCGAGGAGAGCCGGGCAGTGAGCGTTGCACACGACGAAGGCGCGACGGGCTCTTCCACGGCGCGCGTGTCCTGCGCGCGCAGGGCGGTTGAGAGCGCGATCACGAGCGCGCAGGCGCCAGCAACGCGCAGGCTTCCACGACTTTGTGCGGCGATGCTCAAAAATAGCGATCCGAAGATTTGGGTCACGTGACCGGACAGCCTGCAACTCGGGCGGAAGACTTTAGCCCGCGGCGCGCTGCATTGCAATACCGTAATTTCTTGTTTTT
>JBOGJW010000306.1:0-4831 GCA_050745245.1 Terriglobia bacterium
GCGTTGTCCACCAGCACGGAGAAGAACGGCCATTCGCGATACATCTCCTTTAGCAGATCGAGCCCGCGCGGAGCGCGATCATGGACGAGCACGTCGATGGCGTGGCCCACGCCGTACCAAGAAGGAAGGAAGTGCCGGGACTGCGTCCAGGCAAACACCCACGGGATTGCGCGCAAGTTCTCGAGCTCCCGAGAGCGAAAGCGGCGGCTGGGCCGCGAGCCCAGACGCAACTGGTCGATCAAGTCCACCGGCGTCGCCTGGAAGAAATACTGCGGAAACTCCGGCGTCTCATAAACGAGCGCGCGATAGAATTGGCGGCTGCTCTCCGCCATCTCTTGCGCGCACTCATACCATTCCGTGCTCTTGGCCGCTGGAACGCGCCTGGGGTGCAGCAGGTTTGCATCAAGCACGCTCGATACAAGCTGCTCCAGGTTGCGCAGAGCAATCGCCGGGTTTGAATACTTGAAGGAGATCACCTCGCCCTGCTCGGTAATGCGAAGCCGGCCGCCTGGCGCGGCGTGAGGCTGCGCCTGCACGCTGCGGTAAGACATTCCGCCTCCCCGGTCAATCGTGCCGCCCTTCCCGTGGAACAGGCCGAGCTTCACGCCGTGGCGCTCGGCCACCCGGTTCAGCCGTTCCTGAGCCAGGAACAAGGACCAGTTCGCAGCAAGGTACCCGCTGTCCTTGACCGAATCCGAGTAGCCGAGCATCACTTCCTGGAAATTTCCGCGCGATTGGATGACACGCCGGTAAACGCCGTCGCTAAGAAGCTGGTCGATGATCTCGTGGCAGGCGATCAAGTCGCCATAAGTTTCGAAGAGCGGAACCACGTCGAAGGACGACCGCAGGCTGGCCGCCGCATCCCGCTCGATCAACCCCGCGGCGCGTCCCAGCAACAGCACGTCCCAAAGGTCGGCGGCGCTCATCGACATGCTCAGAATGTAGCGATGCGCGGCAATTTCTCCGTGGCAGGACTGAATCTCCTTGAGCGTCTGAAATTCCTGGAGGACTTTTTGCGCTGCATCCGTGTGGGCCATCGGCATGGATTCCGCCCGCATGAGCGAGCGAATTGATCCGATACGCGCTGCCGCAGGCTGGGCCGGCAGATTCGCTTCTCGCAGCAAGTCTTCGGCGGCGGCGCGCGTCAGCGCCGCGTGCTGGCGAAAGTCGTGGCTGGCGCTGTGAAATCCAAAAACTTCCGCCGTGACCCGCAGGGTTCCAGGGCCCAGCGCCGCAACGCGAGGGCTGGAATTTTGCTCCAGGGTTTGTTCAAGCAGACGCGCATCGCGGATGAATTCCTCGGCGCAATCGTAAGCGCCCTCGGCGCGCCCGGCGGTGCGTTCCAGGCGCCAGCTCATCGCGCGCAGCTTGCGCCGGTAGAGCTCTCCCGGCTGATCGGTTTCGCAGAAGACCTGTGTCGCGGGAAAGCGCCGCATAACGGATTCGAGATCGCGCTCGAGATCCCTGCAGCGATCGACCTTCGGGCAAGGAAACGAGATTATGGAGAGCAGGCGCTGGCAAACACGCAGGTAGTAACGCAGGATGCTCTGCCGGTGTTCCTCGGCGGCGCGGAGGCTCGCCTCGCGCGTTACGTTAGGGTTGCCGTCCCGGTCGGTGCCCACCCAGGAGCCAAAGCGAAAGAACGGCCGCGGCTGCGGCAGCCGGGGATAAGCGGATTTCAGCTCGCGCCGAAACCGCTCCCAGAAGGCTCCGGCCAGCCCATAAATTGACCGCTCAAAATAGATCAGCGTGTTTTCAATCTCTATTCCGGGGGTCACGGGCCGCTCGCGAACCTCGTCGGTGAGCCACAGGGCTTCAATCCACGGATCGACCTGCTCGTCGAGCGCCGCGCCGGTGAGTTCCGAAGCGCTTTCGAGCGTCTGCCCGATGCGAAGGATATGATTGAAGACGCTGCGCCGCTTCGCCTCCGTGGGATGAGCGGTGAGCACCGGCTCAACGTCCATCGAATCGAGCAGCCGCTCGACGCCGGGCGAGGGGACGCGGCGCCGCCGCAGCTCCTTGAGCGTCCGGCGAACCGACATAGGAGCGCCAGCGTCCTGCCGCTCGTAGGCTTCCAGGCGCCGGATTCGCTCGCGCTCTTCGCAGAGGTTTACAAGGTGGAAGAAGAGGCTGAAGGCGTGGGCGACGCTTGCCGCATCCTTAACCGAGAGCCGGTTCACGGCGCGATCCGCCGCGCGGACGAGGTTCAGCTCGGGCCGCTGGCGCATCTGCTTCGAAAGGTTCCGCAGTTCCTCGATAGCGGCAAAAACTTTACGCCCGCACTGCTCCTGAACAATCACGCCCAGGCGCGTGGTGAGACATCGAACTTCCCGCCGAAGGTCTTCCTGCATTGTGCTAGACGGGCACCGCCAGCACCTGCTCAAGCTCGCGGCGAAGCGCGTCCAGGCTCGGTTCCACGCGGAGCCGCTGCCGGGTCTCCTCGCTGGCGGAGCGGTGGCGCATGATGTAGTCGGTGTCCTTCAACTGGTTCCCGGTGAGCACGGCCACCACGTCGGCGTGCCGCTCGATTTTGCCGGCGCGGCAAAGCTTGCGCACGCCAGCGATGGTGGCTGCCGAGGCGGGCTCGCATGCGACGCCATCTTCAGCCAGCACGCGCTTGGCCTCGAAAATCTCGTCGTCAGTCACGCTCTCGCAAAGTCCCCCCGTCCAGTCGAGCACGCGGCGCGCTTTCTTCCAGTTTGCCGGCCGCCCGATGCGGATGGCCGTGGCCTCGGTCGAGGGCTCCTCCACCGGAATCAGCTCGCGCGAGCCCTCCGCCATGGTGCGGTAAAAGGGATTTGCTCCCTCCGCCTGCACCACCACCACGCGCGGCACCTTTTCAATGAACCCGAGCTCGAGCAGCTCGAGCAGCCCTTTGCCGATCGCCGAGCAGTTTCCGAGGTTCCCTCCCGGCACCACAATGTAATCGGGAGGGCGCCACGCGCGCTGCTCCATCATCTCCGCGACGATTGTCTTCTGCCCTTCGATCCGGAAAGGGTTCACCGAATTCACCAGGTAGAGCCCGAGCTCGGGCGCGATCTCACGCAGCAGATGAAACGCCTCGTCGAACGTGTCGCCCACCTCGACAACGATAGCCCCGAAGTCCAGCGCCTGCGCCAGCTTGGCCGCGGAAATCTGCCGGTAGGGTACGAAGAGCAGCGCCTTCAGGCCGGCGCGCGCCGCGTAGGCCGCCATCGAAGAAGAGGTGTTGCCGGTTGAGGCGCAGGCCACCATCCGCACGTTCCGGGCGCTGGCGCGAGTGATGCACGCCGTCATGCCGAGGTCTTTGAATGAGCCTGTGGGATTGTTGCCCTGGTGCTTGATCGTGAGGTGCACGGGACCCGCCCAGTAGCCCGTGCGCCGCGTTCCCACCAGCGGCGTCGAGCCCTCTGAAAGCGAAATGACGCGCGTGCCCGGCTCGACGAATGGGATCAGCTCGCGGAAGCGCCACACGCCGCTGCGGTCGATGGGCTCGCCGCTCAGCCGGCGCCGGTGCCACTTCTCGCGCAGCTCCTCGGCGTCGAAGGGCTCAAAATCGTACCGCACTTCGAGCAGGCCGCCGCACGCCGCGCAGCGGTAGGAGTCCCGCTTCGGGTCCTGCCGCTCGCGGCAGTCTTCTTCAATGCATTGTAGGTAGGCTAAAGACATCAAATTGCTTCATTGATTCATTGGCTTATTGATTCGTTGATTCATTGTGGGGCCGGATTCCTCCTGGTCCCGGTGAAAAATTGGCCGCAATGAAACAAAGACACAATGGTTCAATGAACCAATCAGAGCTGAAATTCCTCATGCACCGCCTGCACGGCCTCCTTAACCTCAGCGGCCTTAACGGCGAAGGAGATGCTGATCTCGGAGGAGCCTTGCGCAATCGCGATAATGTTGATCCCGCTCTTTCCCAGCGCGCCAAACGCGCGCCCGGCAAGCCCTGGCGTCCCTTTCATATTTTCGCCGATCAGCACAACAATCGCGACATGCGGCATTAGCTCGATTGAAGCGCGATGGTCGTGGAGCATCTCGAGCTCGAAGACGCGATCGAGGTGAGCCTTCACGCGCTTCAGGTCCGCGTCGTGGACGGCGAAGCACAGGACGTTATCCGCTGAGGACTGCGTAACCATCAGGGTATCCACTTCTTCCGCGCCGAGCGCGGAGAACGTCTTGCTGGCGAGATGCGCGAAGGTGAGCGCGCCCGAGCCGCTCACCGTGATGAGTTGCGATTTGCTGATCGACGTAATCGCCTTCACGCCCTGGCGGCCGTTTGCGGACGATGCGGGCCCGATCCGCGTGCCCGGGCATGAAGTGTTAAACGTATTCTTAATCCAGACCGGGATCTTGCGCTTGAGCACGGGCTGAATGGTCTTCGGGTGGAGCACCTTGGCGCCGAAGAAGGAGAGCTCGGTTGCTTCCCGATAGGAGACTTCCGGGATGATGTGCGCCGATGGCACCAGCCGCGGGTCAGCCGTCATTACGCCGTCCACGTCGGTCCAGATCCACACTTCGTCGGCGTCGAGCGCCGCCCCCAGAATCGTGCCGCTGTAGTCGGAGCCGCCGCGCCCGAGCGTTGTGCAAAGGCCCTCGCGTGTTGCGCCGCGAAAGCCTGTCACCACGGGAACGGCTCCGCGCTTTCTCACGGGCGCGAGGCGCGCGCGCGTGCGCTGATTCGTCTCCTCAAATAGCGGCGAGGCGTTGCCGAACTTCTCGTCGGTGACCACGAGCTCGGTAGAGTCCACGGCCTCGGCCGCGCACCCCTGAGAGCGCAGGATCGCGGCGATCAGCGTGGCCGACATCACTTCACCCAGGCTCGAGAGCGTGTCCATGGCCCGCGGCGTAACCT
>JBOGJW010000307.1:0-6238 GCA_050745245.1 Terriglobia bacterium
GTTGAACGACGCCTGGTGGTGTAACATGCCGCGAAACGTTTTCAGCGTCTCTCTCGATCCGTCTTTGTATTGCACAGTGATGTCGGCTGTATACGGCACGTCGGCTGTTTGCTGCGTCGCAAAAAGGCTGACTTTCGTGGTTGTGCCGACGGGCGGGTTCGGAACGCTCGAGGACCATGTTGTGGTCTCCGTGGTCGTTGCCGATCCACCGCTCGTGTAACTGTAGGAGGTTTCCAGGCTCAGCTCCGTCTTCGATCCGCCCAAAAGCGGCACGCCGGCTTCGCAGGTTACCTTAATGCCGGCCTTCACACCCCAAGTGCTGCTCCAGTTCGAAGAATTGGATAGCGCAATGCTCTTCGAGAGCGTCGAAGTGCCACCGGCGGCGCTACCCGGAACCGTCAGCGTATCGAGGTAGGCCTCCGAGGGTTGACCGAGGACGAGGTCCTTCATGCTGTACTTAACGTTCTGTCCGACAATCTGGTCGATCTCCTTCGTCACGTAAATGCCGAAGCTGTTAATGAAGTTGTCCGGGTTGCGCGTGCCGTAGATGCCGGCGAGAAATGTGTTTTCAACATTTGGTGAGATCTCGTTGTCGAACCCGCCCGGCCCGGCGGATAGCGACCCGGTGCTCGTTTTCATCTCGATGTTGCGGAAGCTGCGGTAGCCATATCCGGAGTCCCGAAGGGTAATCGATTTGAGCATTTCGCCCATACCGAACGTATGGCTGGTCAGCGTATATTGGTTATCGTCGATGCCGCCGATTTTGAAAGAAGCGCCGTCGAAGTACCGCACCTCGATACCCCGCACTTTGTCCCCGTCCCACCGAATTCCCAAATATTGGACGCTCGTGCCCGGCCGCTGCGAATCGAAAGCGCTACCAGCTTTTGCGTTACCAATGCTGGCGGTCTTGACGAGCGGCGTAGTGATGGTCGGAAAAGTTGCGACAGCAGTAGTACCCATAACCGTTTACCTCCTCCTATCGGCAGAAATTGTTAATTAACATGATGGATAATATCTTATACTAAAACCGCCGATCACGGCGTATTTTTTGGACCACTTTCCTGTAGCGAGCGCAGCGCGGCGGAGCCGTGTTTTAGTGGACATTTTGCAAGCCTGTCATTCCGAACGAAGCGAAGAACCTGCTTTTTCATAGGAAACTGATCGAACAGAAGCAGGTCCGTCGCTGCGCTCAGGGTGACACGTTCTTTGATTGCGGCTCTGCCGCGCTGCGCTACACGTTTACCACAACAGCTTCAGTCCGAACTGAATCTGGCGGGAGCTAATGGAGGTGCTGGTGATGACGCCGGCGGCGCTTGAAGGAATGCCGGAGCCGGAAGTGAAAACGATAAGATTCGGGGTGCCGAAATTAGGCGTATTCAGAATATTGAAGAATTCGGCTCGGAACTGCAGCTTCAATCCCTCAGTAAGCGGCGTCACTTTCATCAGCGCGAGGTCAGCATCGTGGGCGCCGGGTCCAATCAGCGTGTCCCGCCCCACGTTGCCGTAGGTTCCTGGCGCCGGCGTGACGAAGGCTTCAGGATTGAAGTACCGGTTGGGGCCGCCCAAAATAACGGGACCGGTGAACGCCGGATTCCATGACGGGCGGACGGGATTCCGCGTGTCGCCGTTGTTCGACGGGTTGAAGCCCAACTGCGGCGTAAACGGGAACCCCGACTCCGCGGTGAAGATGCCGCTCAGCGTCCAGCCGCTCAGAACCTTGGCGGGCCAGCCGCTCACGCTTGGGAAAAGCGCTTTGCCCGCTCCAATGGGGAGCTCGTATTCGCCATTGAGCGCCGCAACATTTCGAACGTCAAACGTGGAGAGCCCCCAATCGAGCGCCAGGTTCTGCGGGTCCATCACCAGGCCCGGAGCATTGGCCGCGGCGCTGCCATTCAGCGTGTCTCCGTTGTCCAGGCTCTTCGACCAGGTGTAAACGCCGCGAAAACTCAGGCCGTGGCTGAACCGGCGCCTCAGATCAGCCTGGAGTGCGTTGTAGGAACTCGTTCCCTCCGACAACCACGTCCAGGTATTGGCGAGGCTCGGATTTCGGCGCGGAGCCCCGGGGGGATAGTAGATCGTCCCCGCGGGAAGGCCGGCGGGGCAAGCGACTGCCGGACAAATAAGCGGGACCGGTTCGTTGGCATCGGCGCTGACGATTTCGTGATAGCCGTGCGAGCCGGCGTAGCCGATACGGAAAACCGTGTTCGGCGTGACCTGCTGATCGATCCTGAACGTGTAAGCCTCTACCATCGGCGTCTGAAGGTTCGGCTGGACTCCGCCGGGCTGCACAAGCCCCTGTGCGGGAAATGGCGCGCCCGGTGTGATTGGGAATAACGACATGCTCGCATTTGTGAGGCTGAGCGTCGTATTGAACGGAGCGTTCTGATCCAGCCGGTAACTCAAGCTATCCTGCAAATCCGCGTATATTCCGAAGCCGGCGTGAATCACTGTTCTGCCGCGGCCGCGTGGGTCCCACGCCAAGCCCATGCGCGGCTCAGGAAGGAATTTCGCGTTGTTAGCCGTGAAGGCGGAATGGGCTATCCGGGGATCGGTTTGGATCACTCCGGCGGAATTGAATATGTAATTCGAAGCGCGCCCGTAAGCTTCGTTCCACCCGTTGGTAAACTCTCCCCTGAACCCGAGTGTGAGCATGATGCGCGGCCGCAGCCGCACCGAATCCTGAATGAAGCCAGCGCCTTCGAGCGAGCGCCAGCCCAGCGGCGTGGGCGAGGGCGCGGCGCTGAAGACCGCCACGTTTCCGCGCAGGAAATTCGCAAGGCTTGAAAAATTGGCTTGCCCGTATTGGCCGAGCGCGAGAGCGTCGTTCGCCTGGATGCGCTCGAGCCACAAGCCGCCGCTGATCTGGTGCGCCCCCTTCAAGCCGGAGAGGGTGTCCTCGTAAGTGAACAGATTCCGCGCGGCCAGCAAGTGGCTTCCGATGTTGCTTCCGGCAAGCGTAATCTGGCTCGGCGAATTGGGAGTCGCGCTGCCGCCAATAACGACTGCGCCCGCAGGATCGCCGGTGAGAAAGCCGGGAACGCTGGCGGTGGTCCCGCCTGTATAAAAATAGCTCGCGCGGGAGAACCCGAAGCGGGCGGAATTCAACAGCTCGGGTGAAAAGATGTGCGTCTCGGCGAGGCTCAGCACCTGCTCGCGCAAGCTTTCCAGGTCCACGCTCACGGGATTCGCGGTAGGCGTGAGATCGGCGCTGTCATCGATCGTGTAAACGCCCGTTAGAGAATCCTTCCGAGAGATGAGGTCGTCGAGCCGCGTCGTGCCAAAATCCTCGCGAATATGCTGGACAGGATGGCTGAAGGCTTCTGCAATGCCGCCGCCAAGCTCCGGCCTGTTCGGGAGCGGCCAGAGCGAAAGCAGAGGTTCTATGCCAGGAGCGACGCCCACGTACGAGGACATTCCGTTCGGGCCGCTCGGCGCGGGCAGCAAGCCGCGCCGCGCATTGCTATCGGGAACCAGCGTGACGTCGCTCAGACCAAGCCGCTGCCGGTAGCCTTCATAATTGGCGAACAAAAAAGCGCGGTTGCGCCGGATCGGACCCCCAAGGGCGCTGCCGAACTGGTTGCGCTCAAATGACGGAATCGTCCCCTGATCGAAAAAGTTGCGCGCGTCGAGCGCGCTATTCCGAAGGAACTCATATGCATCGCCGTGGAACTGGTTCGTCCCGGATTTCGTTACCAGCACCACTTGGGCGCCCGGGCGCTTGCCATATTCGGCGCCATACGTATCCGTCAGCACGTTGAACTCGCGGATGGCGTCGACCCCCAGCAATTGCCCGCTGGTTCCGCCAGGCTGAAAATTAATCTCCGCCACGCCGGTGTACTCAATGCCGTCCAGGAGGAAAAGATTCTCCTGGGGGCGCCGCCCCGAGACGGCGAACATATTGGCCACGGCGGAGTTGGAAACGCCGGCGCCGCCGGTCTTCTCCTCAGTGAAGTTGACGATACCGGGATTCAAGGTCAGCAGCTCATCGTAGCTTCGCCCGTTCAGCGGCAGATCCCTGATCTCGCGGCCGTCCACTAGCCCGGAGGTCTGAGCGGTTGTCGCTTCAAGGCGCGGGGCCTCGCCGGAGACGGTGATCCGCTCGTGAAGTCTACCCAGCGCGAGACGCACGTCCGCGACGGCTTGCTGGCCGGCGCTCAGCGAAATATCCTGCCGTATTTCCGGCTTGAAACCCGCCTTATCCACCCGGAGCCGGTACTCGCCGACCGGAAGCAAAAACAGCGCATAATCGCCGCTTGCGTTCGTCATCGCGCGCCGGAGCACGCCGGTAGCGGTGTTAGACGCGGTCACCAGCGCCCCGCGCAGGGCGCCGCCGGTTGCGTCCGTCACTCTTCCCGTGATCGAAGCGGAGGCCTGCGCCTGGCACGGCCGCGCGGGTCCCACGAGCAGCACGATGCCGAACAGCAGCGCGCCCGGCGAGCGAAGACGCGCGCCCGGCAGCGGTTGATTGACGCGTTCACAGATGAACCTGATACAGGGCATACGTAACCATTCAAATTTTAGCGTATAAACTCGACGATTATATACGATAGTCGTTAATCCGTGAAGCTGACCGTTCCGGGGGAATGACCCTGCGGGCGGCGGGCATTTTAGGGCAAGCCGGGTGGTATAATCAGCGATGCCGTGACGGACGAAGACGGCTTCCGAAGGGGCGGGAGGAAGCGAGTCGGCGTGGACGGCTGGACGCGCGCAAGCACCGTTGCAGTTGCCGCCGGGGTTCCGGCGATCGCATTTCTCACCGCGCGCCGTGCGGCCCGTTGGGCGCGGCGCCGGCGCTCCAAAGACGGAGGAGACGCGGAGCGAGTGCGGAGGCGGCAACTCAACGGGCTCGGCCGCATCGCCGCCGCCGAGGTTGTGGACGTGATCGAAGACGGTCTCGCGCCGCTGCCCACGCGCGTTGTTGTTTACCGCTACGAGGTTGCGGGCGTCGCTTACGAGGCCGCGCAGGAAGTCTCAAGCTTTATCCCCGTTCTGCCGCAGGCGCTGGCCGGAGGCGCTGCCAGCATAAAATACGACCCGCGCCGTCCCATCAACTCGATCATCGCGTGTGAGGAGTGGAGCGGCTTTGCGGAAAGCGCATTCCCGGACGGACGGAAAGCGTGACCGGGCCGGGCGCGGCAGAGGGGTAGCGCAGCGCGGCCTTCGGCCGCAACCAAACACCAGTTTCAGTCATTCCCGCGAAAGCGGAAATCGACTTAACTAATGGACCCCCGCTTTCGCGGGGGTGACATCGATGGTGGCGGCTGCGAATACCCAAAAAGTTTGCAAAAAAAACAAGAAATTACGGTATTGCACTGCAGACCTCCGCTTTTGAGGTCTGCGGCTGTTGTTCAAAGCCCGACGGAAAACCGCGGACCTGGGAAACGCGGGTCCGCGCTACCCCGTCTTGTTCTCAGCGCTACAAATCCCGCATCATGACGATTCACCGAAAAACTGAAAATCTCCGCCGGCGCGAGCCGGGCGTCGAAGACCGGCAGGCGCGGCAAAGCAGGCTCTCCGCGCGCGAGCGGCTCGACCTGCTGCTCGACGAGGGCACGTTCGAAGAGACCGGACGCCTCGTCGAGCATCGCTGCCAGGATTTCGGCCTGGCGGGGCGGCGCGTCCCTGGCGACGGCGTGGTGTGCGGCTGGGGCCGAATCAACGGCCGCCTCACGTACGTCTTCGCTCAGGATTTTGGCGTCTTTGGCGGCTCGCTGAGCGAAGCCAACGCCGGCAAAATCTGCCAGGTGATGGACCTCGCGCTCAAAACGGGCGCGCCCATTGTCGGGCTGAACGATTCGGGCGGCGCGCGCATTCAGGAAGGCGTGGCCTCGCTCGCCGGATACGCCGAGATCTTCCTCCGCAATACGCTGACCTCCGGAGTGATTCCGCAGATTTCGGCCATTATGGGCCCCTGCGCGGGCGGCGCGGTATATTCGCCGGCCATCACGGACTTCACGCTGATGGTCGACAACTCCAGCTATATGTTCGTCACCGGTCCGGACGTCATCAGGACGGTCATGCACGAGAATGTCACCAAGGAGGAACTCGGCGGGCCGATGACGCACAACAGCGTAAGCGGCGTCGCCCACTTCCTCGCCTCGGACGACGCGGACTGCCTGGCGCTGATCCGCGAGCTGCTCACCGACCTGCCGCAGAACAACCACGAGGACCCGCCGCGCGTCGAGAGCCACGATCCGGCGGGCCGGGAAGATGATTCGTTGGACGCGCTGGTGCCCGC
>JBOGJW010000308.1:0-5632 GCA_050745245.1 Terriglobia bacterium
GGATGGCGCGCTCGCGCTGATCGCCGGAGGGCAGGTCCAGGTCAATATCCGGCCACTCGCCGCGCTCTTCGGAAAGGAAGCGCTCGAAAAGCAGGTCCATGCCCACCGGATCGACCGCGGTAATCCCGAGCGCGTAGCACACGGCGCTATTGGCGGCCGAGCCGCGGCCCTGAACCAGAATGTTCTGCTCGCGGCAGAAACGCACGATATCCCACACGATCAGGAAATAGCCTTCGAGTTTCAGCTTCTCGATCAGCGCCAGCTCGCGCTCCATCTGCCGCCACGCGGCCGGATGATCCCGCCCGTAGCGGCGGAGCATGCCCTCTTCGGTCCGCCGCCGCAGAAATGAGGACATCGTCTCGCCGGGCGGAACGGGATAGCGGGGGAACTCGTAGCCAAGGTCTTCGAGCGTGAAGGCGATGCGCGAGGATAACTCCTGCGTGCTGGCCAGCGCCTCGGGGAGATCGGCAAAAAGCGCGGCCATCGCTTCGGGCGGCTTGACGTAGCGCTCGGAATTCCGGGAGAGCAGCCGCCCGGCGGTTTCGAGCGTCCGGTGACGGCGGAGGCAGGTGAAGACGTCGGCAATCTGCCGCTCGGCGGGCGTCGAGTGGCAGACTCCGTTGGTGGCGATCAAGGGCAGGCCCAGGCTGCGCGCAAGCGCAACGGCCGCCTGGTTGCGCGCTTCTTCAGGCCGTTCAAAGTGGCGCTGCAATTCTACATAAACCCCGCGCTTCCCGAAGACGCGCTGCAACTGCTCCAGGCGTTCGCGCGCGCTTTCGATGCCGCCGGAATTGAGCGCCGCGGCGAGCGGCCCTTCTTCGCCTCCCGTAAGGCAGATAAGCCCCTCCGCGAATTCGCCCAACTCTTCCGGCGCAGCGGCGCTCTCGCCTTTTTTGGCGCGCAGCTTCGTGCGCGTAATCAGGCGGCAAAGGTTTTGGTAGCCGGCGCGCGTTTCAGCCAGCAGCGGGTAGCGGAACCCGCGCGTTGAAGCGATTTCAGCTCCGATGTGGGCGCGAATGCCGAGCTTCTTCGCCGCCAGGTGAAGGCGCGGCGCGCCGTAAACGCCGTCGCGGTCGAGCAGCGCCAGCGCGGGCATCCCGAGATCCGCCGCTCGCTGAGCCAGGTTCTCCGGCAGCGATGCGCCCTCGAGGAAACTGAAGGCGGAGCGGGAATGAAATTCAACGTACATTGGTTCATTGAGTCATTGATTCATTGACTCATTGCAGCTTACTTCCGCGTTTTTTAATGGGCCAATGAATCAATGAAAAAATGAATAAATTGTTTCAATCGTACTCCCCCTCCAGATACCATTCATCGCGTGCGCGGTCGTAATAGAGGCAATAGAGCGCCGTGGTTTTGCCCGACCTGATTTCGATATCCCATTCTTCGCGGCTCCATTGCTCCTCCCACCAGCCGCCCGATCTGCGCCAGGGTCCCGACGTTGAGACAATCCGGCCGCGAACGCGGGAAGAGGAAAGGCTCGTTGGACGATCGGAGCTTAGCTCCACGCGCGCGGGCAAGGGCGGCCGGAAAAGCCGGAGCGCCAGCGAGCAATCCGATTTTGGATTCTGGATTCTGGATTTTGGATTTGCGATTTCTGATTTGTGATTTGTGATTAGATCTTGAATTTTGAATCTTGAATTTGCGATCTCCGATTTGCGTTTTCTTGAATCTTGAATTTTGAATTTCAAATGCGCTCCGGTCTCGGCCTTGCCCGCAGTCTCCGGCGGGCTGAACTTCATCATCCGGAACGCGTGCGGCCGGTGCGTATCGATAAGCTCTGGCGAGCCGGCATTGCCATCGCCTACCAGGACCGCGATGCGTGCCAGCGTCAACTCGAGCTTTTCCGGATCGGGCGCCAGAGGCGTGAACAAGCCGCCCTGCTGGGGGCGAGGCCGGGCGGGCTCCGCCGCGAGCGTAACTTTCGCGACGGGCGCCCGCGGAGTTTCCGATTCCAGGCGCAGACGCCACAGCTTAAAAAACAGCTTCGCATTGCATAGCGGCAGAGGGAAACGAAGAGATCGCTCATATACGCTCGCATCGGGCGCCGCAGTCTTCATCTCTTCCAGGGCGAGGCTTGGCTCAGGCTCCATACCTGCGGCAAAGTCCAATCGCAGCCGCAGCTCCTGCGCCGCCATCGACCGGATTGCAAGCCTGTTGGTAAGCCGGGTGAGCAGGCTTGAGAGAACGAAGTCCAGCTCATCCAGGGTTGCGGCCGGCGTCTCAAGCTCCCAGGACTCTTCGAAGCGCTCCGCTTCTCCGGTCACGATCAGCGCGCGCGCGCGCCTGCCGCGGGCCAGCTCCTGCAATCGCACGCCTTCCTGTCCCAGCCGCTCGGAAAGCGGCAGCGGGGGCAGCGCCGCGAGCTCGCTCAACCGGGAGATGCCCCAGCGCTCCAGGATTTCCAGCGTCTCGGGATTCGGATTAAGAATGCTCACGGGCAATGATCCGAGGGCCTGCTCTTCTTCGCCCGGCGGGATCAGCATGATCCCCTGGAATCCGCGCGCGCCGAGCGCGGCTGCGTCAGGATTAGCGGCGATACCCACGTGAATTTTCAGCCCCAGCTCTTCAGCTTTGCTTTGGAGCCGGGCGGCGATGGCGCGAGGCGGCCCCAGGAACTTTTCCAGGCCTTCGATGCCGATCACTACAAGATCACTTGCGGTATCTTCGACTCGAGGTGAGCAGGACCGCGCGCAATCGAGCAAAGCCGCATGGGCGGAATCTTCCTGCGCCAGGGAGCGAAGCCGCGTGCAGGCAAGCTGCGCCGCCTGCGCCTTAGTCATTGCGACGATCACACCCGCCTCGCGCGCCGCGCGCGTGGCCGCCACAACGCGGGGATATACGCCCTCCACCAAGGCAATCGCCCCTTCTCCAGCGCCGTCCGGCTCACCACGCAGGTTCGCCTGAATCATGAAATCGGGAATGTAGAGACAGGCAAACATGAAAAATGGCGAATAGTAAATGGTGAATGATAAATGCGAATTGGAAGTTAGAAGTTCTAAGTTATGGAACTGCCATTTACCATTTACTATTCACCATTTACCATTTGCTGCGCTGAACTTCGGACTCGATCTCGATCGCAGCGCTTCGGCATTCGAACGCATTCCGGAGAGTAGCCGGGCGTGCGCCGGCCGGCACGATGCACATGCGCCGGGCGGGGTAGCGCGGCTTTCCGGCAGCGTGCTCCAGCAGACGCTTTCCGCATTCAGGCGCACCACCAGCGAGGCGGAAGTCCCCACCGTCGGTTCGCGCTCGAGCACGATGAGGGCCGTGCGCGTATCCCTCACGCTCCAGCGCAGCCGGAACCATATCGAAAGCGGGATGCGCCTCATTACCGGCGTCGGAATTGACGCAAGATCGAGGGCGACAATCCCAAACCCGCCCCCGCCGAGAAGCGTCTCCGCCGCACGCAATGCCTGCTCTGCCTGAGTGCATCGCACCCAGAGCAGGCGCTTCAAGTCGACACCGGCGGCGGCAGCCGAGTGCGGGTCGAACATATCCCGCCCGTCCACCAGGGCGAAAAATTCGCCGGCCGCCTGCGCTAAGACCGATAAGAGCAAGGCCGTGCGCCCCGAGGATTCCGGCCCGCAAATTTCGGTTAAGCCTCCGCGCGGGAGTCCGCCCGCAAGAGCTTCCAGGGCGGGAACAGAAATCGTTTCCGGAGCGGACGGCCGGTGATAGGTGAACGGCGACGGGAAGCGGTCGCTTAAGCTGGATTCCAATTGGGCGCGGAGCCGGGCAGCGTTCATAGACAGGACAGTTTCGCTTTTTATTCGCCTATGAGATTCTAGAGTTCTGCGAGCGAAAATGTCAAGTGCCGAAGGGTCGGGGACCGGCTGCCTGCTCTCAGAGACGACTTTGTTGATTCTAAAGGCTCGCTAGGCTTCGTTCCGATTCTGATGATTATCATGCCTAGTCCGGCGGATCACGACGGGCTCTCTGCACAGCGGCAAAACCGATCCCCCGTCATTCCCGCGGAAGCGGGAATCCAGGTCTGCGCCTCAAATTGGACCCCCGCTTCCGCGGGGGCGACAGAAATGTGACACCGAACGGGCGCGAGAAAGGCTGCCGGATCAATATTGATAATCATGCCGGCGCTTTTTTGCATGTTACCTCATCGCCGCAGTGCCGCCGTCCCGGCGGGATTTGCCGGTAAAACTTGCCCTGAGCGCAGCGAAGGAATGCCCGCGCTGCGGTCCGCTTCAAGACTACCAGGAGAGCGCGAGAGCATGGAGACAGGTGAGATCGATGAGACGGTTTCTTTATAACGTTAGCGCTGGCGTCCCGCCGGCATTCAAAAACGAAAAGCCAGCGAGACGCTGGCGCCACCTCAGTTTCGGACTCGTAGAGGCGGCTTTACGCCGCCATCTTTTGGATGGCGGGATAAACCCGCCGCTACATTCGCGCCCGAAGCAGTTGCGTCTCGGAAGCGGCGTTGGTTAGAATGGCGGTTCAAGCGGGCCCCTACGGAAGCCACTTTGCCTGAAAAACTGAAGGTCGCCATCGGTTCGGACCACGCCGGATACGCGCTGAAGGAGAGCGTGCGGGCTTACCTTGCGGAGAGGGGCTACGAGGTGGAAGACTGCGGAGTAGACTCCGAGCAGCCCGCCGACTATCCCGATTACGCCGCCAAGGTCGCCGTGCGCGTGGCGGCGCACTATGTCGGAAGCGGCATTCTCATCTGCGGCACTGGGCTGGGCGTTGCGATTGCGGCCAACAAGGTGCCGGGCATCCGCGCCGCGACGTGCAACAATACGCTGCTTGCCCGCTTCGCGCGCGAGCACAATGACTCGAACGTGCTGGCGATGGGCGGCCGCATCGTCGCGCCCGGCGAGGCGAGGCGGATCGTTGACACGTGGTTCGAGACGGAGTTCGCGGGCGGGCGCCACCAGCAGCGGGTCGATAAAATCACCGCGATCGAGGAGCGGAACCGCGAATAGCGCTGCGCCACGCCCGCGCCTCGACTTGTAGCGCAGCGCGGCGGGACCGCGACCAAATTTCAGCGGAAGTACGGCATTGCCTGTTGGGCTGTGTATCGATACGAGGCCCGCGGAGCATTTTCGAAGCTGTGCGGCCTCTCCGCGGCCTCGCGAAAGGCCGCAGCGTTATAATACGAGCGCTGCGCTACAGCCCAGAGGGTGCCCGAAGCGATCTCGTCACCGCTTCTGTTAACAAAAAGCAGCGTAATCGGCTGGATTGTCGATATCGAGAAGCACGCCGGGGTCGTCCACCTCCACCCATTCCGCTTTATCACGATACCTGCCAACCACGCGGTTTGCGCCCTCATCCGGCGGCAGATTGAGCAGCTCTTGAAAAAGCTCGCGGCTAATGACCACCGGGTGGCCGTGGCGGCCCCGGTGCGACGGAGCTACAACCGGAGCATGGCCCTCCTGGAAGGCGCGGCAGAGCGTGCGCACGGTTTCGGCGGAGACGGCGGGATGGTCTACGAGGCACAGCAGAACCGCGGAGGGACTCATCGGCTCGAGAGCGCGCAGGCCGGCTTGCAGCGAGGTCGTCTGGCCGCGGCGGTACTCCTGGTTCAACACGACTTGCGCGTCGCCCAGGTCGACGGCGGCGCGAATGCTGGCGGCGTGGTGGCCAAGGACGACGGCGATTCGCTCCACCCCGGCCT